>JABRVY010000199.1:0-25437 GCA_039961755.1 Acidobacteriota bacterium
CTGCAGCGCGACCCCCGCCCCCGTCACCCGCCCACCCAGGCAGAGCACGTTGGCGTCGTTGTGGCGGCGTGCCATCTCGGCGGTGAAGGCGTCATGGCACAGGGCTGCCCGCACCCCGGGGTGGCGGTTGGCAGCCATCGCCATGCCGATGCCCGTGCCGCACACCAGCACGCCACGGACGTCTCCCCCCCCACCAATCCTGCTGGCGACGGCGTGGGCGAAGTCGGGATAGTCAGCCGTGGCGGCGCCGTGGACGCCCACGTCCTCGACCTCCCACCCCCGCTCCTGGGCGAGCTCCATCAGTACTCGCTTCAACTCGTAGCCGGCGTGATCGCTGCCGAAAACCACGCGCACCCTAGACTCCCCTCAACCCCGCCTCGCCGGGGCTGACCCCCGGATGGTACAACGCGTTGTACTCCTCGAGGGCGAAGCGATCGCTCATGCCCGCCAGATGATCCACGATGACGCGCACCAGGTGGGGGCTGTTGCGGTAATGCGCGGCGATTTCGGCGCCCACCCGGGCAAACGGGAGATCGCGCAGGTACGGCCGCCCGGTGGCCTCGGAAAAGCGCAGCAGCGCGTAGGTCGGCAGGTTCAGAGGGTTGCCGTGGAAGGCGCGGAACAGGCCGGTCATCACCAGCCGGGCGCGATGGTCCTGGCGGTTGACCTCCTGGTGATTGATGATGAAGCGGTAGATGAACGCCTTCAGCTCCGCCAGCATGTCGGCCACGGGGGGAGAGAGAGCGATGGTAGAGGCCGAGACCTGGGAAGAGCAACGCTGCCAGTCCTCGTGGGAGGCGATGTGGAGTTTGCCGAGCTGCCGGGTGAGCTTGCGGGCGGATGCCTGGATGGCGTCGGTGACCAGGCGGTCGATGAGACCTCGCTGCAGGGTGGCAATGCGTCGCCAGCGCCGCGCCTGACCGCCCCCCTCGACCCCGGCCTGGGGCAGGATGGCCCGAGGCAGGGCAAGTTCGGAGACCTCCGTGAGGGAGACGGCGCCGGCGTGCAGCCCGTCTTCCAGGTCGTGGGTTTGCTGGGCGATCTCGTCGGCCAGGGCCACCACTTGCCCCTCCAGGTGGCAGGGCATGTCGAGCCTGAGCCCCTCGGTGGTGGGGAGGGGGAAGGGGAAGGCGGCCTTCCAGGTGGTGTGCTTCAGGATGCCCTCGCGCACCTGATCAGTGAGGTTGAGCCCCGGGTGGTCGTAGCGCTGCTCCAGCAGATCCACCACCCGCAACGACTGGTAGTTGTGCTTGAAGGTGCCGCAGGCGGCGCGCACCTCCTCGGCCAACGGGCAGGAGGGCTCCTCGCCGGCCAGGATCTCTGCCAGCACCTTCTCCCCGGAGTGGCCGAACGGGGTGTGTCCGAGGTCGTGGCCCAGGGCAATCGCCTCCACCAGGTCTTCGTTGAGACCGAGGGCGCGGGCGATGGTGCGGCCCAGCTGCGCCACCTCGAGGGTGTGGGTGAGACGGGTGCGCGGGTGGTCGTTGGTGTGGGGGACGTACACCTGGGTCTTGTGCTTCAGCCGGCGGAAGGCGCGGGCGTGGAGGAGGCGGTCGCGGTCGCGCTGGAAGGCGGTCCGGCAATCGAACCCGGTGTCGTCCTCGCTGATCGGGAGGCGCCGGGTGGCCTGGGAAGAGAGGGTCGCGTAGACCGCCAGACGGCTGCGCTCGTAGGTTTCCAGCTCGGGGCGCCGGCGAACGAGGGCGTCACTCATGGAGCGTTTCTGCCCAGGCCAGCGCCTCCCCCACCAGGCGCAGGGAGCCAGTCAGCAGGATCGGGGCGGGGTCGTCCGCGAACATGGCGAGGGCCTCGGCGATGGACGGGGCCGTGGCGCACCCCGGGAAGGCTGCCGCCAGGGTGGCGAGATCGGTTGCCCGCGGAGAGGCGAGCGGCACCACGACCACCCGGCGCACGCGCGGGTTGAGCACGCGGGCCATGGCTTCCAGCGGCTTGTCATCCAGGCACGAGAACACCAGGTTGACGACCCCGGCGAGCCCCTGGGTGTCGAGGCTGGCGGCCAGCGCGGTCATGGCCTCGCGATTGTGGGCGCCATCCAGGAGCAGGCGACCGCGAGGGGTATGCAGCCACTGCCAGCGTCCCGGCCAGCGTACGCCGGAGATGCCGCTGGTGAGGGCGGAGGGAGAAAGCGGTGGCACGATGCCCAGCTGCGACAGCGCTGCCCTGCCGGCCAGAGCCAGGGCGGCGTTGCGTCGCTGGTGGGCGCCGGCCAGCGGCAACACCGCCCGGCCGCACACCTTTCCCACAGTGAACTCGACGTGGTCGCGCTGGCCATCCCCCGCGGCCGCTTCCACCCGTGCCCATTCCTCCACCCGGGTGAGGGGCGCCGAGGCCTCCCGGCGGATGGCGGTCTCCACCTCCTCGTCCCACTCCCCCACGATGGCCATCCGGCCACGCAGGGCCGCGGCCTTTTCAGCGGCGATCTCGGCGCGGCTTTCCCCCAGCCACCGCTGGTGGTCGGTGCCGACGTTGGTGAGCAACGAGACGACGGGCTCGCAGGTGGCGGCGGCATCCCAGCGCCCGCCGAGACCCGCCTCGATCACCGCCACCTCCACCCGTTGGGCGGCAAATTCCAGAAAGGCGGCGACCGTCAAGGTCTCGAAATAGGACAGCGCCGGGAAGCTCTCCAGGCTGGCAATCAGTGTGCGCAGCCGCTCGGCTGGAATGGGCCTGCCAGCGACCTGGATGCGCTCCTCCAGTCGCACCAGGTGGGGCGACGTGTACAGACCCACTCGCACCCCCGAAGCGCTCAGCAGGCTGGCCAGCAGGGCGGCGGTGGAGCCCTTGCCGTTGGTGCCCAGGACGAGCACGGAAGGAAACGCGCGCTGGGGCTGCCCGAGGGCGGCCAGGGCCAACTGCACTCGTTCCAGCCCGGGGAGGATGCGCTGTTCGAGGCGGGGCGAGAGCAGCGCCTCGGCGCTCAGGTGAGGTGATTCAGGCACCGGGCGATGGTCTCCTTCAGTTCCTGCCGCGGCACCACCAGATCCACCATGCCGTGCTCCAGCAGGAACTCGGCGCGCTGGAAACCTTCCGGCAGCTTCTGCCGAATCGTCTGCTCGATGACGCGCGGCCCGGCAAAGCCGATGAGGGCTCCCGGCTCGGCGATGTTGAGATCTCCCAGCATGGAGTAGGACGCCGTCACCCCGCCGGTGGTCGGGTCGGTGAGCACCGAGATGTAGGGGATTCTGGCCTGGTGCAGGCGCGCCAGGGCGGCAGAGATCTTGGCCATCTGCATGAGGGAAAGGATGCCCTCCTGCATGCGAGCTCCCCCGGAACAGGAGACGATCACCAGGGGGTAGGACGATTTGAGACACCGCTCGATGGCGCGGGTGATCTTTTCGCCCACGGCAGTACCCATCGAACCGCCCATGAAGGAGTACTCCATGGCCGCGACGATGACGCGAATGCCATCCAGCTTGCCCTGGGCCACCAGCACGGCGTCGTGGCGCGCTCCCCGCTCGCGCAGCGCCTTGACCCGTTCGGCATACGGCTTGGAGTCGACGAACCCCAGCGGGTCAGCCGAAGAGATCCCTGCGAACAGCTCCTTCCAGTTGCCTCCGTCCAGGAGCTGGCTCAGGCGGACCCGGGCCGATACCCGGTGGTGATGCCCGCACTTGGGGCAGACGTACAGCGAGGCTTCCAGCTCCTTGCGGTAAAGGATCTCGCGGCACCCCTCACACTTGACCCACAGCCCTTCGGGGACACGGCTTTCCCGCCCGGCACGTCGGAACCACACCATGAGGAGCTGAATCTAGCACCCTGGAGGGTGTCTGGCAAGAACGGGGCGGGCCCCCGCGGTCAGCGCAGGGGGGGCAGGATGACGCAGGAGCCGTCGGGTCGGGGGATGAATTCCGCCTCGACTTTGAAGACCTCCCGCAGCAGCTCGGGCGAGATCACCGCGCCGGGCTCCCCGCGAGCGACCACGCGCCCCTGCTGGAGCACCAGTACCTCGTCGGCCAGGGCCAGGGCGAGGTTGAGGTCGTGGGCCACCACGACAACTCCCACGCCCTCTTTCAATCGCTGCCGCACCGCCCAAGCAAGTGTCTCCTGATGAAGAAGATCTAGCGCGGCGGCAGGCTCGTCCAGGAGAAGGATGCGGGGTTCGGCGGCCAGCGCGCGCGCCAGGATGACCCGCTGACGCTCGCCGCCGGAAAGGTGAAAAACCGAGACGTGGGCCTTCTCCTCGAGCCCGACGGCGGCCATCGCCCGCTGGACGGCGGCATGGTCGCGCGCGGTGGGGGGACGCCAGGGACCCAGATGGGGGGCGCGGCCCTGGGCGACCACCTCCTGGACCGGGAGTGGAAAGGCGAACGACACCGACTGGGGCACCAAGGTCACCTGCCGGGCCACCTCCCGGCGGCGCCAGCGCTCGAGCGGGCGGCCGGCCAGCAGCACGGTGCCCGCCGAGATCGGCAAGATCCCTGCCAGAACTCGCAGCAACGTGCTCTTGCCGGCACCGTTGGGCCCGATCACCGCCAGGCATCGCCCGGCATCTGCCTCCAGGGAAATCTCGCGGACGGAAAACGCCCCCCTGTACCCACCGGTAGCGTCGCGGGCGGCCAGCAGGGTCACGCCGACCTCCGTAGCAGCGCCACGAAAAACGGCACCCCCAGGGCGGCGGTGATCACGCCGACGGGGATTTCCGTGGGGGCGAGGAGGACGCGGGCCAGGTGGTCGCCGGCCGCACACAGCAGCGCCCCGGCCAGTGCTGCCCGCGGCAGCAGCCGGCGCAGGCTGTGCCCCCACACCAGACGGCAGAGGTGGGGGGTGATCAAACCGACGAAACCGATGATGCCGGCAAAGGCCACGGCGCCGCCGGAGAGCGCCGCGGCGGCCAGGAAGACCCGACGGCGAACCACCCCCACATCAACCCCCAGGGTGGCAGCGGACTCCTCGCCGGTGGCCAGCAGCCCCAGGTCGCGGCCGTAGTGAAACAGCACGGCGACGGGAGGCACGAGGTAGGGCAGCAGCCAGAGAACGGCGCCAGGGGTGGCGCCGGCGAAGGATCCCATGGTGACCGCCAGCGCACCGGGCAGGCGGGGAGAGGGGGTGGCGGCCAGGACCACCAGGATGACCGCCGACGCCGCCGCGTTGACCGCCACGCCGGCGAGGATCATGCGGGTGGGAGAGGGGCCCAGGGGGCCGCTCGCCATCCACCAGACGAGCGCGGTGGCGACGGCGGAGCCGGCGATGGCGGCGGCGGGAACCAGCCCCAGGGACGCCATGGGGAGGAAGGCGAAGGCCATGGTGGCGCTGGCGGCGCCGCCACCGGAAATCCCCAGCAGGAACGGGTCGGCCAGCGGATTGGCGAGCAGCGACTGGAGAGCGGCCCCGGCCATGGCCAGCGCGGCCCCCACCGCCAGGGCGAGGAGGAGGCGGGGGAGGCGCAGATGGAACACCACCACGGCCGCCTCCTCGGTGCCCTCGCCACGGAGGACGCGGGCGGCGTCTGCGGCCGTCAGCGCCGGTCCGCCGGCCAGCAGGGCCAGCAGAATCGTGGCGGAGAGGGCCACCAGCAGGAGCGCATCGGCGGCTCGGGTCACGGGACGCTTGCCCCAGGGGTCGAAAGGCGTGGAACAAAGCCCTGGTTCAGGGGCCGGGCGAGGGCCAGCTCGCCGGCCAGCCGTTTCTCGACCAGCTCCTCCAGCGCGTCGGCGACTCGGGGGCCGGGCCGGGACGCCGGATCGGCCGGCAGCCAGAGGAGGGCCACCTGCCCCGAGGTCAGGCGGCGGCCCACCGGCGCTGCCGCCACGCGGGCGAAACCGGTTCGGGAGTCCTCATCGTCGGGTACCACGACGACCTCCAGGCGATGGTCCAGGAGGAGCTCGGGGTTGAGGCGAGGGTAGCGCCCCGCTCCGCCTGGCGCCAGGTTGACGATGCCGGCAGCGGCCAGCAGGTCGTGGTGGAAGGTGCCCGGGCCAGCCACGATGAGCGGCTCCCACCAGACGATGTACAGCCCACCCTTGGGGGTGAGGGCCCGGACTCGGGAGCTGGCAGCCTGCACCCGGCGCCGGAAGGAGTCCGCCAGCTCCCCTCCCCGGTCAGGGATCCCCAGGACCTCGGCGATGAGCCGAAACCCCTCGGCGATCCGCTCCAGAGAGCTCGGATCCACGGTGCAGGTGCGAATGCCCAGGGACGAAAGCAGGCTGACGGTGCGGGGGTCGTTACCGGCCGTGGTGGCGAGGACCAGGTCAGGGTGGTGGGCGAGGATCGCCTCGACGCTGGTCGAATCGACGCGGGGGAGGCGGGAGGCCGCCGCGGGGTAATCGGCGGTCTCGGCGACGGCTACCAGGCGATCGGCAGCGGAGAGGGCGAAGACAATTTCGGTGACGTCCGGAGCCAGAGCCACAACTCTTTGAGCGAGGCCGGGAGGAATAGAGGTACCTACCTGATCGCGCAGGCCATCGACGACGGGGGCGCCACATCCACCGCCGAGGAAGGAGAAAAAGAGAACCACCGGCCAGAGCCGGAAGGACCTGGCCGGGGGTGGTGGGGAAGCGGTGCAGCCGTTACTCGGCGCCCTGTTCCTCCATGTCGTTGGGGATGCCCAGCCGCTGGCAGGCGGCATCGTACATCTGGCGGGCCGCCTTCTGGGCGGCCTGCAGCTCGGCGATGCGCTGCTTGACCCGCTGCAGCTCCTCCTGAATCTGGTTCTCGAGCTCGCCGATCTCCTGCTTGGTGACCTTCCGGGTTTCCTCGTAAAACTTGCGCTGTTGCTCGTTGAGTACTGGCATCGATCCCCTCCGATCAAAGTTGAAATGGCATAGATGTCGTGTACCACGCCTTCACCCGCACACCATCCTTCGTGGCAGGTCGGAAACGCCAGCTGCGGAGCGCGGTCGCGGCGGCGTTATCGATCCCCAGGTCGGGACGGACACCGCGCAGCACCTGCACCTCCTGCACGGTGCCGTTCTCGTCGACCAGCGCGCGCAGGATGACCGTTCCTTCTACCCGACGCTGACGGGCCAGCGGCGGGTAGGTGGCTTTCGTTGTCGAAACGGGTTGTGGCGGCGTGTCGGGGTTGTCGACCAGGTCCCCCTCACGAACCGTGGTGACCGGCGCAGCCAGGGGCGGCCGAGTCGGCACGGCGGTGGGTACCGGAGTGGGCGGCGGAAGAGTGGGCGCGGGCGCCGGCAGCGCAGCCGCGGGCTCCTCCGTGGGCACGGGCGTGGGGGCGATGGTGGGCGCCAACGTTGGCCGAGGAGTTGGCGCAGCGGTAGGTGCCACTGCCGCGGGCGCTTGCTGCGCCGGCGCAACGGCAGGAGCGGGGACCGGACCAGTGGTGGTGGGTGCGCCTGTCTCCGGAGCGGTGGCCTGGCTGGGCAGACCCATCTCGCTGGCGAGCCGCTCCCGCAGCTCTCCCTCCCGCGCTGCTACCTCCTGCTCGGCGAGGCGGCGTGCCATTTCTGCCATCTCCGCCGACGGCCCCGGGGTTGCCCCGGGCGACGCCGCGTCCCGGGGCGCCCGGGCGAGGAAAAACCAGATCGCCCCGCCGATCGCCGCAACCGCCACCGCCGCGGCGATGAGCACCACCGGGCTCCGCTTTTGGGGCATCGGAGCGGCAACCTCCACCCGGGCCGGCGGCGGCGGAGCCGGAGCGGCGGCCGGTACCACCGGGGCGGCCGGGCGACGGGGCTCGGGCGGTGCGGGGGCCGGCTCCGGGCGCTTGGGTTCGGGGCTCGCTGCGGGCAAGGGCCCCGGCCGGCCGCGGCCCTCCAGCTCCGTGAGGAAGGCGCCCAGCTCGGCGGCACCCGGAACCGGCTTGCTGGCCTGCAAGACGGCCTCCAGCTCGGCCGCCAACTCCGCCGCCGTCTGGTACCGGCGTTCGCGATCCTGCTGCAGGGACTTCATCACCACCCGGTCGAGCTCGGCCGGGATGGTGGGGTCGATTTCCCTGGGCGGCACCAGCTTGGGGGAGCGCACCTGTTCTAGGATGGAAAGCTCGGAGTCACCGGCGAAGGCCTTGCGCCCGGTGAGCATCTCGTACAGCACCAGCCCGAGGGAAAAGATGTCGGAGCGATGGTCGAGGTCCTTGCCCCATGCCTGCTCGGGGGACATGTACTGGAGCTTGCCCTTGAGAGCTCCGGCGCGGGTGTGGGAGGCCTTGGAGGCGGCCTTGGCGATGCCGAAGTCGCACAGCTTGATGTCCCCGTCGTAGGAGATGAGGACATTCTGCGGCGAGACATCCCGGTGCACCAGCGCCATAGCGCTGCCCTGCAGATCCCGCTTGCGGTGGGCGTAGTCCAGCGCTGCCGCCAGGCGCGAGGCGATGTACACCGCCAGGCTGGTGGGCATGCGGCGCTTCTGTTCCTCCAGGGTTCTCAAGATGGACCGGAGGTCGCGCCCGTCGATGAACTCCATGGCGATGTAGTACGACTTGTCGATCTTCCCCAGATCGTAGATGTGGATGATGTTGGGGTGCTGGAGCTGGGCTGCCAGCTTCGCCTCATCGATGAACATCGTCACGAATTCATCGTTGTCCGTCAGGTGGGAGAGAATCCGCTTGATGGCGACGATCTTCTGGAACCCCTCCACCCCCTGCATGCGGGCCTTGTAAACCTCCGCCATCCCCCCAGTGGCAATGAGGCTTTCCAGCTGGTACTGGCCGAAGGGGGTGCCTCCCGTTAGCGGGCCCTTGACGGGCGGGGCCGGTCGCGACGCCTCGACCTTCGCCGGCTCGGGTTTCGGGGGTGGCGCCGGGGCCGCCGGCTTCTCCCGCTTCGGGATCTTGACCTCCAGCCCGGAGAGCGTCTGTGAGAGGAGCTCATCCACGGAAGCGCCGCCGGTATCCTCGCGCGGGGCGCTCCTGGCGTCCTTGCCCAGCATGTCGGCCAGGGACGCCTGCACGGTGCGGTCGACGGAGGAGTCCTCGAGGGGTGAGCGCGGGACAGGCTGAGGCGCCGGCTTCGGAGGCGCGGGCCTAGGAGTCGTGGCAGCGGGCGGGGGGGAAGTCGGTGGCGCGGCTACCGGCTCGGGTCTGAACACGGCCTCCACGGGGATCCGTTGCGTCACCGCCGGGGACGGCTGCGCCTCTTCCTCGTCGCCGATGAGATCGCCGAAGAGATCCTCCGAGGTCACCGTGCCCTTCGCCGGGTCGAGGCCGGCACTGCGTCGCAGCGCTTCCATGACTCCGGAGCGGGTGTCTCCCACCCCTGCGCTGCTGCCCCGCGGCTGCTCGATGACGGTTCGCACCCGACCCAGCAACTCCTCGTTGGAAAAGGGCTTGGCAACGATGAGCTGGCCGTCGTACTCGGCTGCATCCTTCACCGGGTCGTTGCCGGTGTAGCCGCTCATGAGAATCACGAAGGGTGTGAAACGCAGCCCGGCGCGGGCGCGCAGCTGGGTGATGGCGTCGCCGACCTTGACCTTCGGCAGGACCGAGCTGATGAGGACCACCGCCGGTTCATGTTTGGCGCAGGCGCCCACCGCAGCATCCACGTCCTTGGCGGTAACCACCTCGAGGTCGAGGGGCGCCAGAGCTTCAGTTACCCGCGCCACGGTTCGGGGCTCGTAATCGACGAGAAGGATCATCTGGCTCATTCCCCTGGCACTGCGCCCAACGAGCGTCCGCCGGCTATTGTGCTGACCACTTCCTCGCAAGTCAATAGTAGCCCGAAACAGAGAGATTCGGCAGGGCCACGCGCTGGGTCCTGGGCCACGGCATACGGCGGGATCGGCAACCCGGCTGAGACCAGGCCGCCTTTCTCTTCGTCGCGATGCCACGGCTCGCTATCATGGTTACTCCGCTGGCACAGCGCGCTGGCGGTGTTCCTCGCCTACCATACGGCGAGGCCTTCGGGAGGCGGGGTGTACAATGACCAGCAGCGCCTGCGGGCGGTGGGGGTACTCATGTCTGGCCACAACAAGTGGAGCACAATCAAGCACAAGAAGGGAAAGGCCGACGCCAAGCGCGGCAAGATCTTCACCAAGATCATTCGCGAAATCACCACGGCGGCTCGCGAGGGCGGAGGCGACCCTGAAGGCAACCCCCGCCTGCGCAGCGCCATTGCCGCCGCCAAGGCGGCCAACATGCCCTCCGACAACATCACCAAGGCGATCCAGCGAGGCACGGGGGAGCTTCCCGGCGTGGCCTACGAGGAGGTCTGGTACGAGGGGTACGGCCCGGGAGGGGTGGCAGTCATGTTGCAGGTGCTCACCGACAACCGCAACCGGACCACCGCTGAAATCCGCCACCTCTTCGGCAAGCACGGCGGCAACCTCGGGGAGAACGGCTGCGTCTCGTTCCTCTTCAAGAAGCAGGGGTATCTCATGATTGCGCGCGGGTCTGCGCAGGAGGACGAGGTCATGGAGGCGGCGCTGGAGCTGGGCGCGGAGGACTTCTTCAGCGAGGACCCCGAGTTCTTCGAGGTGTACACGGCGCTGGAGGATCTCCACCGGGTGAAGAGCGGCCTGGAAGCGCGGGGATTTACCGTGGAGGAAGCGAAGCTGGAGATGGTGCCCTCCACGCGGGTGCGACTGGAAGATCGGCAGGCTGACCAGATGATCCGGTTGATGGATGTCTTCGAGGACCACGACGACGTCCAGAACGTCTGGGCCAACTTCGACATCGACGACCGGCTCCTGGAGGCAAGCTGACGGCCCGGGCGAATCGGAACGTCGGCCGCGCCGGGGCCAGGCACGGCGCGATGTGTCGTCGGCTTGTCCTGGTATGCGCGCAGGCCATGTCGCGCAAGGAACGAGGTTGTTAGTGGGTTCGCGATCGGAGCCATGACGAGAGTGCTGGGCCTCGACCCGGGCTCCCGCCTGACCGGTTGGGGCGTGCTCGACGACGCCACTCCTGCCCCCCGGCTCGTGGCCTTTGGTCGCGTTGCTCTTCCCCGCTCCAGCGGCCGCGCCAACGCCTTGAAGCGCCTGCAAGAGGAGCTCGACCGTCTGCTCGCCGAATTCCGTCCAGCGGTTGTCGTTCTGGAGCGCTCGTTCACAGCGCGCTACCCGGGAGCTGGTCTGGCCCTGGCGGAAGTCCGCGGTGCGGCATTGGCAGTGCTTGGTCGCTGGGGAGGGACTGTGCACGAGTACCCGCCGGCTCAGGTGAAGGCCGCTGTGGTGGGGAACGGTCGAGCGGAGAAGCGACAGGTGGCCTTCGTCGTGCAGCACACCTTCGCATTGCCCGGCCCGCCTCCGCACGATGCGGCGGATGCGATCGCTCTTGCGCTGTGCTATCTTCGCTTGCGCTGCCTTGACGCTCGGGCGGCGGGTATGCTAGCATCCGTGTCCGCAGCTTGGACGCAACTTCCTGACTGCGGACGAGATACGAAATGCGGACGACCGGTACGCACCGGCGAGCCAGAATGAGGAGGAAACGTCAGTGGGAGACCTCGTAATCTTCTTCCAAAAGGGCGGAATCGTCATGTGGCCGCTCCTCATCTTCTCCTTGGTCGCGTTGACCTTTCTTGTGGAGCGGGGAATCGCTCTGCGGCGCGCCAAGATCAACGTCAATGAGTTTCTCTCGAAGATTCGCAAGGCGCTGCTGGTGAACCGCGACGTGCGGGCTGCCGTCAAGGTGTGCGAGGAGTACAAGGGCCCGGTTGCCTCGGTGGTCAAGGCCGCCTTGCTGAAGTACGGTCACCCCAAGGACGAGATCGAGAAGGGGATCGAGAGCGCCGCGGTGTTCGAGTCGGGTCGTCTGGAGCGGGGTCTCATGGTGCTGTCGACGACGGCCAACGTGGCGCCCATGCTCGGCTTCTTGGGCACCGTGGCCGGCATGATTCAATCGTTCGATACGCTGGCGTCCCAGGGTTTGACCAACCCGGGCGCGGTGGCTGCCGGTATCTCCGTGGCCCTCATCACCACTGCCGCGGGGCTCACCATCGCCATTCCGGCGCAGCTCGGCTACAACTACTTCATGAGCCGGATCAACAAGTTCATGCGCGACATCGAGACCAGCTCGAACATGTTGCTGGAGACGTTCGTCGAGATGGACAGCGATCGTTACGGCCGCGGAGGCGGCGCGGAGGCCTAAATGCTCAAGGTCCGCAGAGTCGGGCGGCAGCCCGACCCGTACATCCCGACGGCCTCGATGGCGGACATTGTCTTTCTGCTCATCATTTTCTTCATCGTCACCTACAACCTCGAGGTCGACAAGTCGCGGGTGGTGCTGCCAGCCACCATGGTCCGCAATGAGATCCCCCGGGAATCGGCGGTGATTTCGGTGGATCAGAGCGGGATCATTCGGGTCTCGGGCGGCAAGGAAACGTCGGTGCCAGTGCCCAGCGTCGAAGAGGTGGGCTCCTTTGCCTCTGACGTGGTGGCGCGCAACCCGGAGCTGGCGTTCGTGGTCAAGGCCGACAAGGACACGCGCTACCAGGTCGTCGACAAGATCATCGATGCCCTCAAACAGGCGAAGGTGAAGACGATCTTTCTGCTTTCCGACCAGAAGACGGCAGAGGGGAGTCGGCGATGAAACTGCAACGGCGACTTGAGAAGGCGGAAATCTTCACCGGTTCGATGGCCGACGTCACGTTTCTTCTTATCATCTATTTCATGGTGACGATGGCGTTTTCCGCGACCAAGGGACTGGATTTCGCGGTGCCCAAGGAGGACCCCAGCCGCAGTGAGATCCAGGCCGAGGAATCGGTGTTCGTCAAGGTCCTTCCCGATGGTTCGTACACCGTGGACAACCGTCCGCTGCCGCTCTCGTCCTTCGCCGATTACTTGAAGACGAAAATCGACCCGGGGTCGAATCCTCCCGTCATCTCCAAGCCGGTGATCCTGCGGCCCGACGCCGACGCGCCCTACGGGGCGATGATGGCTGCTTTCGACGAGCTGCGGCAGATGCATCTGCCCGACCGGTTGAATCTGGGCAAGGAACTCAATATCGCTCTTCCGACGCAACGGGAGATCGAGGCGACGTGGGGAGCCCTCGGCGTGGCGATGCCATGACAGAAAGGGAGTGCGACGATGAGCGCGAAGGGCCCTGAGACGGCTGGCCAGACCCCCGAAGAGATCCAGGACGGGACCCTGGCCAATTTGGTGTTCCTCTCCGAGGAGTACCGTCAGGACGCCAAGATCTTGCGGATTGCCGGCGCCATTGCCGTTGTCATCCACATCATCCTCTTCGTCATCAATTTCCCCGAGATGACCAAGGCGGCGCTGGCTGATCAACGGCAAAAGCAAAAGATCTTCGTGGTCCAGCAGCCCAAGTTCAAGCCGCCAGAAGTCCAGAAACAGGTGGAGATCCTCAAGCCGCGGGTGGTCCGAGTACCCATTCCCGACCCCACGCCGGATGAGCCGGAACCGATCCGTGACCTGCGCACCGACGACCAGCTGCCGGCGGTGATCCCCGATGACGCGGTCTTTGGGGTTCCCGAGGCACCTCCCGCGCCGGTCGACGAGGGGCCGATTCGTGTCGGCGGGCAGATCAAGGAGCCACGCAAGACGAAAGAAGTCAAGCCGATCTATCCGGAGATCGCCCGCAAGGCGCGCATCGAGGGGGTCGTCATTCTCGAGATCACCGTGAGTAAACAGGGCAAGGTGAGGGACGTGAAGGTGCTTCGCCCGCTGCCGATGGGCCTGACGGAGGCGGCGGTGGAGGCGGTGAAGCAGTGGGAGTACGAGCCCTCGACGCTCAACAATCGACCTGTGGAGGTCCTGGTCACCGTTACGGTACGCTTCAACTTGCAGTAGCGGGCAAGGCAAATGGCACTGCAGGGCTCTCTGACCGATCTTGCGCTTCCCGACGTGATCCAGCTGGTGAGCGTGTCGGGAAAGACCGGGGTATTCACGCTCTCCTCCGATGGTGCGGAGGGCAAGATTTTCCTGCGGGACGGGCAGATCACCGACGCCTTCGTCGGGGATCTGCGTGGCGAGGATGCGGTCTACGAGATGGCCATCTGGCAGAGGGGCCAGTTCATCTTCACGCCGCACGTCGAGTCGGACCGGCAGACCATCAGCAAGCCCAACACCAGCCTGATGATGGAGGCGGCTCGCCGGCTCGACGAGTGGCGCGTCCTGCAGCGCAAGATCCCGTCCCTGGATCTCATTCCCTATTTCACCCCGCGCGATCCCGGGCGTGACCAGGTGACGCTGTCGCCGCAGGAGTGGATGGTCATCACCAAGGTGGACGGTGAAAGGTCCATCAAGGCGCTGGAAAAGGCATCGGGGCTGTCGGCGTTCGACGTTTGCAAGGTGTTGTACGGTCTTGTCACCTCGGGCCTCATCGGCCTGCGCGAGGCGCGGGAGCGACCGGCGCAGGGAGTCCCCGCCGGTCCGTCGGCCACCACGCTGCTGGCCCTGACGGAGAATATCCGCAAGATTGCGGAGGAGATCGCCGGACCCGGAGGCGCCAAGTCGGTGGAAAAGCAGTACCGCCTGGCGCGTACGGAAGTGGAACGCGGGAAGGGGATGGAGGCCATCCAGGTGATGGTGGATCATCTGGCGCGCGCCATCTCGCTCATCCAGGGGGGGGCAGAGGCGGGCGAGTTCTTGCGGCGGGTCACCCCCCTCTTCCAGAAGTAGCATGCACCACGTGGCCGTGTGAGGAGTGCCTATGTTGCAAAAATTGTTGGCTTTGGTAACTGCCCTTGCGGCAACAGTGCCCGCCTACGCCGACTGGAACGCCGGCATGGAGGCGTACAAGAAGAAGGACTGGAACACCGCCCTGCGAGAGTTCCAGGGGGTACTCCAGACCAACCCCGGGTACCATGGCGCCCACTACATGTCGGGTTTGGTGCTGAAGCAGCTGGGGCGCAACGAGGAGGCGCTCAAGGAGCTGCAGGAAGCGAACCGGCAGGAGCCCGGTAACCCCGCCTACGCTGCCGCCCTGGGGGGGATGCTACTGGAGCGCGACCGCGCGCGTGAGGCGTGGGCCGTTCTCGAGCCCGTAAAGCCGCAGACCCTGCGGGGAGCGCAGAAGACCGCCATCCTGGTGCTGCAGTGCCGCGCTCGGGCGGAACTGGGAGATTTTGCCCAGGCTTCCGAGCTGTGCCGCCAGGCAACGCAAGGGGAGGGGACGAGCGCCGATGCCTGGGCGACCCTCGCCGGCGTGCTGTCGCGACAAGAGAAGAACACCGACGCCTTTCAGGCCTATCGCAAGGCGTGGGAGCTGTCCGGCGACGTCGCTCACGCCAATAACGCTATCGCCGCCGGTACCCGCGCCGCTCGCTTCGCCGCCGGCGACGTCAAGAAGGCGGTGTATACGCAGGTGGCCGAGGTGGCCACGCAACTGGCGGAAAAGCGCGGCGGTCCCCAGGGCGCGCTCGCCGCTGGCGAAGCGCTCATGGGTGCTCAGCAGTACGATGAGGCTCTGACGTGGTTCGACAAGACCGGGCTCGATAATGCTCTGGTCAACTACTACAAGGGCCAGTGCTATCTGGGCAAGGAATCGTGGGCCCGTGCGGAGTCGCTGCTGCGAGGCGCTTTGCAGAAGCAACCCGACGCCGCGCTGCGGCGGCAGATCTACATTTCCCTCGGCTTTCTCCTGGACAAGACCCAGCGGTACGCCGATGCGGCGCTGGCCTACCAGGAGGCCGGCCAGCCCAACAAGGTCGCCGAGATGAGAGACAAGCAGGCGAAGGCCGAGCAGAACCTCAAGGCCGATGAAGAGAAGAAGCACATCGAAGAGATGCAGCGCCTGCAGCGAGAGTACGAGAAGCTGACGCGCGGCGGCGGCGCAGCTCCCACGCCTCCACCGAGCGCTCCCTGAATTCGAGCGTCGCTGGATCCCCTGCGGCCGCGGCACCAGCTGCGGCCGCTTTCATGGTCTTCCAGTCCCTACGGTTCGCGCGGCAGCGCTGCAAGCCCGAAGAGAGCTCCGACGATGCCCACCACCGGTCCAATGAGGGCCAGCACGAGGAACGCGTCCCCAGGCAAATGGACAGGGAGGAAAGAGGAGTGGGAAAACGTGTCGAGCAGGGAGAGTGACGCAATCCCGAAAAGACTGCCCAACCCCGCCAAGGTAGCCCCGCTGACCAGATAGGGCACGCGAATCTCCCGCTCGCGGGCGCCGATCAGCCGCATGATTTCAATTTCGTCGGCGTGTGCCAGGACCATCAGACGCACCACCAGCAACACGACGATGCAGCATCCCACCAGGAGAGTGAGCGTGAGCGCCAGCCCGCCGGCCAGCGCCCCGGCCAGCGCCCGCTGGAGGGGTTCACGCCACTGCCGCGAACCGGCCGCGAGTCCGCCACCCGACCGTTGCGACAACCAGGAGGCGAGGGTCTCCTCGTCCCGGCGCGCCACCTGGACGATCAGAAGCGAGGGGAAGCCGTCATCAGGAACAGCGGCAAGGGCGCCAGCGATGTCGGGAAACCAGGAGGCCAGCTCGGCGCGCACCTCAGCCGGAGCCAGGACGGCCGGGTCAGCCGAGGGGAAGCGGGTTCGCAGCTCCTCCACGAGGGCGTTGCCGACGGCGATGGACGGCAGGGTCACGGTGACCGTCGCCGGCTTGTCGGTGGACAGGAGTTCTGTCACGACCCATGAGCGCACCCCCACGAGCGTACCAGCCAGCAGGGTGGCAACGAACACGAGCACGACCGCGACGACCCCGGAGCCCCCCGACTCGCGAAGCTGGCGCACGATCTCTCGCAACAGGTGGCGGCTCACGTCGCGGCCCCCCAACCGTCCCGGGCCAACCGCCCCCTCTCCAGGGCCAGGGTGCGAGCGGGATGGGCCTCGATCAGCGAGCGGTCGTGGGTGGCAAATACCACCGTGGTCCCCTGGTAGTTGATGGTCTTGAAGAGCTCCATAAGTTCGTGGGAGCGCTCCGGATCCAGATTCCCGGTGGGTTCATCGGCCAGCATGACGTCAGGCTGGAGCACCAGGGCGCGGGCCACCGCGACCCGCTGCTGCTCCCCGCCCGAGAGCTCATCGGGAAAGGCGCCGAGGCGATGCTGCAGCCCCATCTGCCGCAGCACCTGATAGGCCCGACGGCGCTGATCGCGTTCGGGAACGTTGAGCAGGGCGAGGACGAACGTGACGTTCTCGGCCACCGTTCGCCGGCGCAGGAGCTTGAAATCCTGGAAAACGATGCCCAGACGACGACGAAAAAACGGGATCTCGGATCGGCGCAACGTGCCGACTTCGGTCCCTCCGACAATCACTCGTCCTTGGTCGGGCAGCTCGGCACGATAGAGCAGGCGCAACAACGTACTCTTGCCTGCACCTGAGGGGCCGGTGAGAAAGACGAACTCACCCTGCTCGATCTGGGCGGAGATCCCCTTGAGCGCCGGCCGCCCCCCGTAGCTTTTGCTCAAGTTCTCGAGCAGGATCATGAAGGGAAAAGGCCGAGAGGTTGTGGCCTCGCTCGGCGGCTCCATCTCACCTGTCGCCGGCGGCGAGAACCGGCGGCAGGGGTCTCTTCCCCGGGCATCCCCGGGAGACCACCTTCTCCCTTGCGGGTCGCCCAGACACGGAAGGGAGAACAACGAGCCGCCGCCGGGAAGAGGAAACGGTCACAACGGCTCCCCTGCGGAACCGTCAAGTCCACTACCACCAACAGCTTCACCCCCTGACCTCCGGCCGGAAAGTGTACCATACGAGGGTGCCGGGAAGGAGCGAGAGCGCTACCATCGTCGTCCAGCAGGGGCCAGGGTGGTTCGCTGCCTTCGCCACTACCGCCGAGGCGCCAGGTCAGCTCCCGGCCCATCAGCTCGCGGAACGCGCCGGCGCCTGGGCAACGCGAACCCTGGGTCGGGACGTACCCGTGCTCTATGCCGACCAGCAGCACACCACGGTGATCTTTACCTTCGCGGCGCACCGACCTCTTGCGCCTCAGCCACACCATGTGGGCGTCTGCGATGGCCTGCTGACTGCCGAGCGAGGGGTGGCGCTCACGGTACGGACGGCCGACTGCCTGCCGGTGGTGGTCACCGGAGGCGGAGTGGTCGCTGCCCTCCACTGCGGCTGGCGATCGCTGGCCGGCGATATTCTCGGCAAGTGCGTTCGTCGCTTTTTCACCGAGTTCGGCGTGGAGACCCATGAACTGGAAGCGGTCATCGGGGTGGGCATCGGGCCGTGCCACTACACCGTGGGTCGCGAGGTGGCGACCGCGCTGGCGTCGGTGCCGGTTGCTGACGAGGGCTGGTACATTGACGGGCGCGCGGATCTGGCTGGCTGGGCGCGAGGCAGGCTGGTAGCGGCGGGGTTGTCGAGGGGAGCGATCCGGACGCTGCCGGGCTGTACGGCCTGCTCGGCGCACCATCACTCGTTCCGGCGGGACGGCGCAGCGGCCGGCCGCCAATGGGCGGCAGTCGTCCTCACCTGAAGCGGGCCGGAAGCTCCGATCTCGCCACCCGGCCGCGCAGCTGACCGCAGGCAGCCAACACCTCCCTGCCCTTGCTCCAGCGCACTGTGACGTTGAGGGAGGCCTCGGCCAGGCAGGCGCCAAAGGCATCCACCGTGGCGGCGGAGGGGGTGGTGAGGTGAGGCAGGAACTCGGGGTCGGGGTTAAAGGGGATGAGATTGACCTTGACCGGGATCCCGCGCAGCAGGCGGACGAGACGCCGGGCATCGGCGAGGGAGTCGTTCTCGCCCGCAAGCAGGACGTATTCGATGGTGATCCGCCGTCCGCGCTCCAGCGGGTAGGCGCGAAGTGCCTGCAGGAGATCCTCCAGGGGCCAGCGGGCAGCCACCGGCATCAGGCGCAGGCGCTGTTCCTGGGTGGTGGCGTTGAGGGATACCGCAAGGTTGGGTCGGCGAGGGAGGGCCCGAAGCTGGGCGAAACCGGCCGGAATTCCGCTGGTGGACAGCGTGACCCGCTTGGGGCTGACGGTCTCGTAGAGGAGATCGAGGGCAGCGAAAACCCCACCGCAGTTGAGCAGCGGTTCCCCCATCCCCATGAAAACGACGTTGAGGGGTGCTCCGGCAAGGCCGCCGTGCCGCACCAAGACACGATACTGGCCGAAGATCTCGCCGGCCGTCAGGTTGCGCCCGGCACCCAGGGCTCCGGTGACGCAAAAGACACAACCCACCGCGCACCCCGCCTGCGAGGAGAGACACAGGGTGGTGCGGTCGCCCATGGGCATGGTCACGGCTTCGACGGTTGCCCCGTCCGCCATCTCCAGGACGAACTTGGTGGTTCCATCCGGAGCAGCGCACACCTCCACCACCTGGGGATCAGTCAGCACTGCCCGCTCGGCCAGCGCCGACCGCAAAGCCCGCGACAGGTCGGTCATCTCCTCGATCCTGGCCACCAGGCGGCGCGTCACCCAGTGATACACCTGTCGTGCCCGGTAGGGGCGGGGATCCACCGGGGCCAGCACCGCGGCCACCTCGGCCAGGCTCGCTCCCACCAGGTTTGGAACTCCGGTCTTCATGACCTCACTCGCTTTCCAGGACCACCCGAAAAGGCAGGACGGGCGCCGCGAAATTGTGCCACGACGTGGCGGACCGTGCGGCCTTCATCTCCCGCCCGCAACGGCCAGGAGCAGCGATCCAAAGGCTCCAACAGCGCGCCCTGGCAATCGCTTCCGAAAGCCAGGAGGCAGCCTGACCCTGCCGACCGCTCCAGTCCGAGGTACCATAGCCACGTGCTTCCCAGCAGACCGCCCTCGCCCGAGGACGCCGAAGAAATCTGCGCTGCGGCGGCAACGGCCGGGTTGCGAGTGACCCATCTCGTGGCCATCGCTCCGGATGCCTCCACTCGTCGCTTCTTTCGCGCCGAACTGACGAACCACCCCACCGTGGTGGCCTGCCTGTATCCGCCCGGGGAGGAACCCCGGCTCAGCCATGATTGGGAGGTCCACCAGTGGGCCTGGCAACATCGGCTACCGGTACCGGCTCCTCTGGCAAGGACCGCCCGTGTCACCATCAGCACCGACCTCGGCTCTGTCGATCTGGAGCAAGCTCTTCGCGAGGTCGGTGAAGGCGTGTTGACACCTGCCCTCGCGTGTCTGCAGTCCTTCCAGGCGTGCAGCCCGCACGGGGTCCCCAATCCCTCCTTCGACGCCGCCCTGTTTCGCCGTGAGCTGGAGGGCTTCGCCCGTTTTCTCCCCCCCGCTGTCGCCCTTGACCAGCTGGTAGGCACCTTTTTCGACGATCTCGCCCGGCGCCTCGTGAGCCACCCCTATCGTCTGACCCACCGCGATTTCCACGCCAACAACCTGCTCTTGCACGAGGCTCGAGTATGGGCGGTGGACTTCCAGGACCTGCGCCTGGGTCCCGACACCTATGATCTGGTCTCTCTGCTGCGGGAGCGGGCGGGTGGAGAGGTCGGAGTCGACGAGGCGCTCTGGTGCGCCGAGGCGGTGCGCCTGCTGGGCTGGCCCGCGGGTTGGTTGGACCGCTATCGAGAGTGTGCGTGCCAGCGGGGGTTGAAGGTGCTCGGCACCTTCCTCCGCCTGGGGAGAGAGCGGCACCCAGACTATCTCGCCCACATCCCCGCGGTCGCGGCAAAACTCGTCGGGATGCTCGCTGATCTCCAGGCCCCCGGCTCTCTCATCGCTGCGGTGGCCGAGCTGGCTACCACGACCGGGTATAATCTCTCCGAGGAGGAACCTTGAAGCCATGTTCGGCAGCCTAGGTCTTCCCGAGCTGCTCGTTATCCTGGTCATCGTGCTCGTCATCTTCGGTGCCGCAAAACTGCCGCAGCTGGGCAAGGGTCTGGGCGAGGGGATCCGCAACTTCCGTTCGTCCCTTCGCCCCAAGGACGCGGCCAACGACGACAGCACCGAAAAGGAGCGCTAACTCACTCGCTCTCCGCAGTCACCAGGCGGGCGGCGGTACGCAGCTCCATCCCGGTCAGCTCCAGGTAAGCGCGGTTGACCCCTCGCACAAAGGCTCGGGTCTGGCGAAAGGGCGGCACCGTTCCCCAGCGCCGCACCGCGCCAGGCCCGGCATTGTACGCCGCCAGCGCCAGCTCCACGTCCCCGCCGAACTGATCGAGCAGCGCGGCCAGGTACCGGCTGCCAGCCTCGAGGTTGACGTGGGGGTCGGTGACGTCCGGGAAACCCAACAGCGCGGCGGTGTCGGGCATGACCTGCATGAGGCCCTGTGCTCCCTTGGGGGACACGGCGTCGTCGCGAAAGCCCGACTCGACGCGGATCACCGCGGCCAGCAACGCCGGATCGATCCCGTACCGGGCCGCCACCTCCACGACTCGTTCCTCGAGGGGCAACGTACCGAAGCCAAAGCGCGATTCTTCCCACGTTCTTACCGAAGAGGGTCGTTCCGGCGGCCAGGGTCCAGCGCTGTGGACGGCGCCGGGCAGGGAAAGGCCGAGGAAGAGAACCAGAACGACACCGATGACCGCCGTGCCCAGCAAGACAACCCGCTGACGGATGTCAAGCATCGTTCCGCCCCGGGGAAAGTGGCACGGCGCACCCCCCGCACGCACCTTCCGCGCCGCGCAACCCCCCGTCGAGACGACGACGCACGTCAAACCGGGCCAAAGCTGGCCTCGAAACACTTGACCTCGCCCTGGTGCAAGCCCCGAAGTAAGCGAGAACCCCCGCCCCTCGCCTCGCCCTTGCGCCTGCCGGCAAGATCGAGCCTGCCGGGGTCCATCTAGCCGAATCGGTGGCCGGAATCACCGTTGCGCTGGAGCTTGCTGCGTAGGGTGTTGCGATGAATCCCCAGCTTGGCGGCGGCCTGGGAGAGATTGCCGTGGCACCGCTGGACGGCCTCTCGCAGGTAGAGGAACTCGAAGGCGCTCAGCGCATCACCTAGCGGCAAGCCGCGATCCATGAGCATGTTGGCGGCACTACCGATGGCGTCGGTCAGCTCTTGCAGCCCCTCGCGGCCAGGAACGAGCGAAGATGAACTCACTTGACCTCGACCCGGTTGCCGACCTGCATCGCCTCCTTGGAGCGGATGACCTTCGCCGTGGACCAGTGATCACCGGCGGTCAGCACTCCCAGTTCACCAATGGCGCGGCGCGGCAGGCCGGGCACGGGGTTGTCCACAAAGACGGTGAGGATGGTCCCGGGTGTCACCTGATCGGCTTCGCCGAGGTCCACGAGAACCACGTGGTCCACCCCGAACGTCTCCGCCTCCTCCTTGGCGTAGGTGATGTACCCGGTGGGCTTGCCGCTGGCGGGGTCGCACACCGTCACCGGGGGAGTGAGGACGCTCATGGGAATCGGGATAGGCTCGAAGGGCCGCGCCTTGGCGCCCAGGGGCACGGCGTCGCAGGCGGCGACGATCTCGGCCGTGGCACTACGTTCCTGGGCGCACAGTACGCGGGCCAGGCCGACATAGTTATTCACTCGGCCAAGTGCGGCGCCGGTGGCGGGATGGCGGATCACCCGCCCGGGGATGACCAGGAAGTACTCCTGACCGGCTTCGACACCGTTTTCGGTGCCACCGTCGAGAAAAACGATATCCCCGTCGGCGAAGGTCCTCTTGAACTCCACGTGTTCCGCCGAGGCCATGGTCAGCGTCAGCTCTTCAAGGGACTCATCCAGATAGGCGAAGCAGTAGATGTCAGACTCGGAACCGAGAGCCACCAGCTGACCCGTGGCCCTCCTGGCCGGGGTACCTTCTGGCTCCTGTGCAGGAGCCTCCTGCGCCGGGGCGGCGGCCACCTCCTCGCCGGCGCCGGTCACGCCGCCTCCCGTTCCTTCCACGGCGGCCATATCCGCGGCCTTGGGCCCGATCACCAGGGGGTCACCCGGGTAGATCCAGTGGGCGTCGCGGATGTACTGATTCTGCTCCCACAACTGCGGCCACAGATAGGGGTCGCCCAGAAATTGCCGTGCCAGGTCCCACAGGGTGTCGCCCCGCTTGATGATGTACACCTGCACGTCCGCCGGGAACTCGGAGGGCGGGTTGTACGGCGTCCAGTGGTCCCCGACCTTGTGCAGCGGGCGTGGGGGAGGGTTCACGCCCTGCTGAGCCCCTACCAGGGAGGCGCAAAAGACGATGGTAACCGCAATGCCCGTCCGGCGCATGGCTCTCGAGGCTCCCTTCCGCAAGCTTTGCCTGGCTCCAGTTCTACAATAACGCACGCTCGTGTGCCCGTCAACGGCTTCCTCTCTCGTCGCCTCACCCGGCGGGCGCCGCGGCGAGAGCCGCCCGGATTTCCTCCAGCAGCGGGGCCCCCAGCCGCGCCGCCTCGGTGTCGGGATAGTTCGCGAGGAGATACTCCAGCCTGTGCTTGGCTCCGAGCAAGGCTCGCTGGCGCCAGTAGAAACGTGCCACAGCCAGCTCGTGTTGGGCAAGATCCTCCATGCCTTTGAGTTGCAGCTCCCTGGCTTCGGCAGCAACCTCGGACTCGGGGTACAGCTCGATGACCTGAGAAAAAGCCGCCAACGCCTCCTTGATGGGCGTGAGGTCCCGTTGCGGTCCCCTGGCCTGCTGCAGGCTGCACTTGCCCAGCATGAGCAACGCATAGGGGCGCTGGGGATCATTGGGGAAGCGGTTGGCAAAATCGCGGTAGCGGAGCTGCGCCTCGGTGATGCTCTCCAAATCCCGACTCCGGAAGAACGAATCGGCGATCTTCAGCGCCGCCTGGCGTCCCAGCGGATCGTTGGGAAATGCGTCTGCCACAAAGGAATAATATCTGCGCGCTTCCTCCCAGCGTTTCCGGGCAGCGGCGGCATCGCCTCGGGCGAGGATCTCGTCTTTGGACAGGTTTCCTACCTCGTCCAGGAACCGCTGCTCCGGGTTCCGGCTGGCGCAACCCGTCACCAGCACAATGACGGCAAGTGCAAGCAGCTGCCTCATTTCGGCTCCCCCAAGGCGCGAGGCGGACAACTAGGCGCCCGACGCCACCTGTGGTTGCCGGTCACGGAGGTGACCGGGATCACGAAAATGTACCCCTCACCCTTCATCGACTCAACCACAGCGCGACCAGCGCCGACTCGGCAACCATTCCTCCGGCCGGCGGATCCTGCCGCAGCACGAGTCCGGGCTGGATGCCCGGGTAGGGGACGCGCTGCAGGCTGGCCAGGCGAAAGCCCAGGTTGCGGATCATCGTCGTCGCCAGCTGTTCGTTCTCGCCGACAAAATCTGGCATCACGAAAGCGCGCTGCCGCGCCCCACGGTTGACCAGCAGGACGATGCCGCTCCCTGGCGGAACCATGGTCCGTGGCGGGGGGCTGGTAGCCAAGACCACGGTGGCGTTGGCCTGGCCCTCCACCTCACAGCGGCGACTCACCACCAGGCCCTGCGCCTCCAGCTGAGCCTGCGCCAGCGCCACAGGAAGGCCGATCACCTCCGGCACCGCCTGAGCGGCGTTGCCCAGGGAAACCTGCAGCAGCACCACGGCGCCCCGTTTCAGGGCAAAACCGGGGCCAGGTCGCTGGACGGCCACCCTCCCCGGCGGTACCTGATCATGAAAGACGCCGTCGTGAAGCCGCCCCAGGAGTCCGTCCTCCTGCAGGAGGGCCAGCGCTTCGTTGGGCGACTTGCCGACCACCGCGGGAACGTACACCACCGAGGCGCGCAAACTGACCCACAGCACCAGCCAGACCGCCAGGCCGGCGCCGAGGAAAAACCCGAACGTCCCGAGGGCGAACCCGAGCACGGCCCGTAGCCGCATCATCGCGAGAGGGTAGCATAGGAGCGTGGCCTATCTGGGTGCCCATCTCCCCGCTGCCGGCGGGCCGATCCGTGCCGCCGCCGCCGCCCGCAAGCTGGGCTGCGAGGCGGTGCAGCTGTTTCTGCGCCCTCCTGGGAGATGGTCAGCGTCGTCGCTGGAGGCCGACCAGGTGCAGCACTTCCGCTCGCAGACCCGGTGTCCTCCCTTGCAAGGCCGGTGCTACGCGCACGCTCCCTACCTGCTCAACCTGGCCAGCGAACGAGCCCAGCTTCGCTGCCAGTCCATCATGGTCCTGGTCGACGAGCTGCAGCGAGCTGATGCCCTGGGGCTGGCCGGCGTGGTGCTCCATCCAGGCTCCGCGGGCAGGGGTGATCGCCACGAAGCCCTGATTCGCGGTCGCGCGACACTGGCCGAGGTGCTGAATCGCGCGGGCAAGGGCAGCGCGGCGGTACTCCTGGAGGTCACATCCGGCGCAGGCGGCCACCTGGGTTCGACGGTTCCCGAACTTGCCGCCCTGGTACCCCGATCCTGCTCTCCGCTGCCCCGGTCAGTTGGGATCTGCCTCGACCTCGCCCACCTCTGGGCGGCGGGGTACGATCTGCTCCGGGGCGGCTGGGAGCGAGCCCTCGGAGAGGTGCACGAACACTGGCTTTGCGAAGCCCCTCACGTGATCCACGCCAACGACACTCCGGTGGTGTGCGGCTCGCGCCGGGACCGCCATGCTCCCCCGGGCGAGGGGGCGCTTGGAGAGAGCCTCTTCCGAGGGCTACTGCACGATCCCCGGATCAGCGACACCCCGTTGGTGATAGAAATCCCCCCCGGCAAGGACAATCACCTGGTGGCCGCGACCCTGGAGCGATTGCGCTCGTGGCGCGGTGACGCGGTCCTCCCAACCCGCTCCCGTGGCGGCGGTGACGGGGCTCGACACAACGATCCGTCCTGACCCCTGCGGACCACGTTCGCGGGGGTCAGGACGGATC
>JABRVY010000200.1:0-11861 GCA_039961755.1 Acidobacteriota bacterium
GGATGTCGCCATGGCCAACCCCAACGACAGCGCTTTGATCGAGGAGATCTCCTCGATCAAAGCGCTGTCGTTGGGGTTGGCCATGGCGACATCCAGCATTTTGCCGCGGCGGGCGAAGGGGAGCACGAGATGCTGCCGGCAGAAGGTCTCGGGAAGCAAGGTACGCAGCTCACTGGGGGCGGTCGCCAGCTCCAGCGCGCGGGCGGCGGGGCAGCGACTCTGCTCGGCAAGCGCCTCCAGCAGCTGGGCCTCGTGGATGAAGCCCAGGCGAACCAGCCAGGTGCCGAGGCGCCCTCCTTGCCGGCGACAGGCCTCCAGGCCGCTGCGCAGTTGATCGGTGGTGAGAACGCCCTTGGCGGTGAGGATCTCCCCTAGCCGAGGCATGCCGCTCGCGCCCCCTTTCGTGCCTGTCGAGTATAGCCTTCGTGCCCCGCTTCCAGGCCTTCGAGGGAGGACGGGGCGAGACTGCGAGGCGACCGAGGAGACTGGAAGGAGCTGGGTTTGGCGGGTTTCTCGAGGATGTCGGTCGGGCCAGAGGAGGAGGCGGATCCGTCAGCCGCCCGCG
This sequence comes from Acidobacteriota bacterium, assembly GCA_039961755.1. Lineage (GTDB taxonomy): Bacteria > Acidobacteriota > Thermoanaerobaculia > Thermoanaerobaculales > Thermoanaerobaculaceae > CALEVZ01. The sequence goes on from JABRVY010000200.1 coordinate 566, forward strand.
ACCGGGAGAAACATGACCGTGGCGTCCTCGCCGTCGGAGTAGTAACGGCGGCGGCGGCCCAGCACCTGGTACCCCAGGCGCCGGTAGAGGAGAAAGGCAGACCGATTGGACGGGCGCACCTCGAGAACGAGACCCCTGCCGCCCATGCGCTTGGCTTCCGCGAGCGCCATGTCCAGCAGCGAGGTCGCCAGCCCCCGGCGCTGGTAGACGGGGTGGGTGGCGACCTTCAAGATGTGCAGTTCGTCCACCTGCCAGCAGGCGAAGAGATAGGCGGCCAGGGCTCCCCAGTGGTCGACGATGACGCGCTGGAAGCGAAAGGGCTGCCCCATTTCCTGCAGGAAAAGATGGCGGGGCCAGGGGTCGGGAAAGAGCTGGGCCTCCAGGGCCGCCACGGCGGCGATGTCCTCCACCCGTGCCGGCCGCACAAGCAGTCCCTCGGGGAGGGCCGCCACGGTCACACCTCCCGGACCAGCGGGAGGGCCGGTGGCGGCTCGACGTAGGTGGGCACCAGCGTCGCCTCATCGCAGCCGGCGAGCCCCTCGACCAGGGTCAAGAGGGCCTCGGCTGCCGACATGCCGGAGGGGGCCATGGGAACTCCGGCGGGAAGCGTCAGACCGCTCGGGGCAATCACTGGAACCTCGCTGTCCGCCAGGGCGCTGACCGCCATCACGAGGATCTCCCCGGCGGCCTCGGGAAACCCGCCGCGACGGGTGAAGAGCTGTGCGTACACTTCCCCCCGGCGGGCCGGCTGGACTGCCAGGACCTGACCCGCCGAGGTGCGGGTGGCCTGGGCCAGCAGGGAGGAGAATCCGTGGGCCGGGATGCCGGCGCCCCTGGCGATCCCCTGGGCGGTGGCGAGGGCGACGCGCACCCCCGTGAAGGAACCAGGTCCGCGAGTTGCCACCACCGCGTCGAGCTGACCGGGAGCCAGACCGGCGCTGCGCAGCAGGAGGTCCACGGCAGCAATAATGACGTCCGAGCGCGGCGCCGGCCCCGCCAGGGCGATGAGGCTGACCGTCGCGCCGGGCTCGTGCCGCAGGGCCACTTCGAGGCGCGGGCCGCAGGCGGAGATCGCCAACACCGAATCCACCTCGCCAGTGTCATCCGCCGTCCGCCGCCCGTCAAGCCGCACCTTCGAAGGGTACAATTTCGCCGGTCATGAAGCAGACGCCGATGCTGCAGCAGTACCTGGAGCTCAAGGCCAGGGTACCGGACGCGGTGCTGCTGTACCGGCTGGGTGACTTCTACGAGCTCTTCTTCGAGGACGCCGTGCGGGCGGCCCCGCTGCTGGGCGTGGTCCTCACCCGCCGTCGGCACAACGACCAGGTGACCTCCCCCATGTGCGGGGTTCCCCACCACGCCCTGGCGTCCTACGCGCGCAAGCTCCTGGACGCCGGTCTCAAGGTGGCGGTGGCGGAACAGGTGGAAGAGCCAGCGGGGGCGGGGGGCCTGGTGAGGCGGGAGATCGTCCGGGTGTTGACGCCCGGTACGGTCACCGAACCCGAGCTGCTGGGCGGCGGCGAGCGCCGGTGGATCGCCGCTGTGGTTCGCCAGCGCAGCGAGGTGATCGTGGCCTACCTCGACGCCGCGGCGGGCGAGCTGGGAGGTGCGGTGGCGCGCGGGTCAGGAGAGGCCACCGAGCTGCTCGCCCAGCTGCGTCCGGTGGAGGTTCTGCTGCCGGAGGGTGGGCAGGGGGCGGACGGCCTGTGGCCGCCGGAGTTGCCGCCGCCGGTGGTGGCGTCGCGGCCGCCCTCGTGGTTCGAGCCCGAGCGGGGAGCCCAGATCCTCTGTCGTGCCCTGGGAGTGGGCAGCTTGCGCGCCTTCGCGCTGGCGCCCGATGAAGCGCTGACCGGCGCTGCCGGTGCGCTGCTGGCCTATCTCGAGGAGACGCAGGGCGCACCGGCTCGCCATCTGACCGGGTTCACCCGGCGGCAGGCCGGCGATGACCTGATCCTGGACGCGGCCACAGTGAGGAACCTCGAGCTTCTCAAAGACATGGGAGGCGAACGGCAGGGCTCACTGGCCCACGTCCTGGATGCGACGGTCACCGCCATGGGGTCACGGCGGCTGCGGGAGTGGCTGGTGCGTCCGCTGGGGGATGCGGCAGCCGCCGCCGATCGCCACGGCGCCGTGGCGGTCCTGGTCGAGGATGCGGGACTGCTGACGGAGCTGCGCGATGGCCTGCGCAGGATCGGCGATCTGGAGCGCCTGGCGGCTCGCCTGGGGCTCGCCCAGGCGCGACCGGGCGAACTGGTGGCCCTGCGCAACGCCCTGGGCGAGCTGCCCGGTCTGCGGCGACGGCTGGCGGAGGCACCGGCCGCCCTGCTGGCCTCCCTGGGTGGCCAGGTGGATTGCCTTGCTGAGCTGCGAGAGGAACTCGATCGCACGCTGGCGGCCGAGCCTCCGGCGCTCGTCGGGCCAGGCACCATCCGCAGCGGCCGGGACGCCGAGCTGGACGAGGCCCGCGCGCTGGCGCGCGGGGGCAAGGAAGTCCTAGGCGAGCTGGAGGCGCGGGAGAGGCAGCGCACCGGGATCCCGACCCTGAAGGTGAGGTACAACCGACTCTTCGGTTACGCCTTCGAGGTCTCCAACGCCCACCTCGGCAAGGTCCCGGCCGCCTACACGCGCCGCCAGACGCTGGCCGGTGGTGAGCGCTTCACCACCCCCGAACTGGAAGAGCTGGAGCGCAAGATCGTCAGCGCCGAGGCGCGCGCCCAGGAGCGTGAAGGAGAGCTGTACCGGGAACTGGTCCGATTCTGCGCCGAGCACGCCCAGCGGGTCGCCACCACCGCCCGTGCCCTGGCCGAGGCGGACGTGCTGGCCGCCTTTGCCGAGCGCGCCCGCAAGTGGTCCTACGTGCGCCCCCGGCTCGTTGCGGAGCCGCGCATCCGTCTGCAGGGGTCGCGTCACCCGGTGATCGAGCAGTTGTCGCGTGCCGCTTTCGTCCCCAACGACGTCGAGCTGGATGCCGAACACCGCCAGATCGTGTTGCTCACCGGTCCCAATATGGGTGGCAAGTCCACCTACCTGCGGCAGGTGGCGCTGGCGGTGATCATGGCCAGGGCGGGCTCGTTCGTGGCGGCGGAGGAGGCGGAAATCGGGGAGATCGACCGCGTCTTCACCCGCGTGGGGGCCGCCGACGATATCGCTCGCGGCGAGTCCACCTTCATGGTGGAGATGACCGAGGTGGCGCACATCCTGCGCCACGCCACCTCCCGCTCACTGGTGATTCTGGATGAGGTGGGGCGGGGGACCGCCACCTTCGATGGGCTGTCGCTGGCGTGGGCGGTGGTGGAGGCGTTGCATGATCCTCCCACCTCGGATGGCGGGCGGCCCCTGGTGCTTTTCGCCACTCATTACCACGAGTTGACCGATCTGGCCCAGCGCCTGGAGCGGGTGGTGAACGCCTCGCTGGCGGTGAAAGAGTGGCAGGGTCAGGTGATCTTTCTGCACCGCGTGGTGCCGGGCCCGGCGGATCGTTCCTACGGCATTCACGTGGCGCGCCTGGCGGGGGTGCCGGCAGCGGTGTGTCGGCGGGCCGAGCAGGTACTGCGCCAGCTGGAGCGGCAGGAGCTCAAGGTGCTGGACGCCGCCCGACCCGTGGAGGGACCGCGGCAGCTGTCCCTCTTCCCCCCGCCGGAGGAGGCGGTGGCGGAGCGGCTCAGGCGCCTCCACCTGGACAGCCTCACCCCCCTGGAGGCTCTCAACCTCCTGGCGGCGCTCAAGAAGGAGGTGGAAGAGTGAATCATTTTCTTGCCTGTGGCACCAGTGGCCGGGAGCTGGACGACGGCGAGCGCCGCCTGCTCGCCGAGCTGCAACCGGGCAGCGTGGTGCTCTTCGCCCGCCACGTCGCGTCCCGGGAGCAGGTGATCGCACTGGTGGAAGAGCTCCACGCCCTGCCCGGCTCGCCTCTGGTGGCCATTGATCTGGAGGGGGGACGAGTGAACCGTCTGCGGGCGCTCCTGGGTGAGCTACCTTCAGCGGCGGCCGCCGCCGCTGCCGGGCCCGAGGCGTGTCGAGCGCTGGGGGAGGCGGCGGGGGCGGCGTGTGCCCACCTGGGCGTGGACCTGGATTTTGCCCCGGTGCTGGACGTTGCCTGGCCCGACGGGTGGCTCGCCCGGGAAGGGCGCTGCTGGGGGTGCGACGGAGCGGCCGTCGAGAAGTTCGCGAGGGCGTTTCTCGAGGGTCTGGAGGGGTACGGCGTGAGGGCGTGCCTGAAGCACTACCCGGGGCTGGGCAGTGGAGTGGTGGATTCCCACCGGGAATTGCCGGTGCTGGGGGATGGGGTCTGGGAGGAGGAGAGGACGTTCGCCGCCCTGGCTTCGCCGCAACGGGCGGCGATGGTGGCGCACGCCATGTGTCCCCAGCTGGGAGAAGCCTGCGCGCCGGCATCCCTGTCCCGGCGGGTGGTGCAGCGGCTGGTGGGGCTGGGCTGCGGGCTGGTGCTGGCCGATGACCTGGAGATGGGCGCCCTGGCAGGGTGGGGAGGGATTGGCGAGCGCGGGGCGACGGCGCTGGCCGCCGGGTGCGATCAGGTGATCCTGAGCAACCTCATGGATGAACGCCAACCCCTCGCCGAGCATGTCCGGCGGGCGGCGGCCGACGACGCCGACCTGGCGACGTTGCTGGAACGGGGGCGGGAACGGTTCGAAGCCTTCCGGCAAGGACTCCGTCGCCCCCGGGTGGACTGGGACGAGGTGCAACGGGCGGCGGATCGCGCTCGCCGGCTGGCCGGTACGTCACCATGACTCACGCCGCGGTGCTGCTTTCCGGGGGCCTGGATTCGGCGGTGGCGGTGGCCTGGGCGCGGGCCAGCGGCCAGCGAGTGTCAGCCCTCTCTGTGGATTACGGCCAGCGCCACCGGGCGGAGCTGCTCGCTGCCAGACAGATTGCCGCGGCCCTGGGGATCGCCGACCACCGCGTCATCGCTGTCGATCTGCGCGTGGTGGGAGGATCGGCGCTCACCGACGCCATCGCCGTGCCGCGCGATCGCCCGGCGATCGGCCATGACATTCCCGTCACCTATGTGCCGGCCCGCAACGCGGTGTTCCTCGCCTTGCTGGCCGGGCTGGCGGAGGTGGTGGGGGCGTCCCGCCTGGTGATCGGCGCCAACGTGCAGGACTACTCGGGGTACCCCGACTGCCGGCCGGAGTTCCTCCGGGCTTTCGCGCAGGCCCTGCGCCTGGGGACGAGAGTGGGGACGGCGGGCGCGGGGCTTGAGATCCAGGCCCCACTGCTCCATCTCTCCAAGGCCGGAATCGTGAGACTGGGAGTTGCCCTGGGGTTGGATCTGTCGCTCACCCTGTCCTGCTACGATCCCCCCGCCGAGGGTGTGCACTGCGGCCGCTGCGACGCCTGCCACCTGCGGCGGCGAGCCTTCGAGGAGGCGGGGGTGGCCGACCCCAGCCGCTACGACCTCTGAGCTGACGAGCTGTGGGCGTCCGGTGACGCTTGCCGGCGCGTCGTGGTGGGCACAAATCCTGCAAAAACTCGATGGCGGGAACGAGGGGTCGTGGCTGGTGGGTGCCCGGTTCGGCGGATGGTGGGCGGCAGACCCGCCGCCAGAGCGTGGCGTTGCCCGGCCCGGGCACGGTCATTGTTACGCTCAGGTAACAACACCTCCAACCGCCGGGGGTGGATGGGGAAGAGCCTGCGGGCCGGGAGCGCAGGCCGGCGGGCACGAGGCCAGCGGTGAGCCTCCCCTGGGAACTCCCGCCGGACCTGGACGTCGCCTGCCGTTTGAACGAGCTGGCTGACGAGATCCTCGGCCGCTGTCGGGGAGAGGGCCCGCCCAACTGCGTGGCCCGGTGTCCACTGGGGGTGGATGCTCCTGGCTACCTGCGTCTGGCCCGGCAGGGAAGGTTTCGCGATGCGCTGCAGAAGGTACGGGAGCGGCTGCCCTTTCCGGGCATCCTGGGCTACATCTGTACTGCCCCCTGTGAGTGGCACTGCAAACGTCTGGACGAGGATGCCCCGGTGAAGATCCGGGAGGTCAAGCGCTTCCTCGCGGAGTGGGAGGAGGGTGAGCCCGAGCACGTGTTATCCCGGGAGCCGCGCAAGGGGCGGAGAGTTGCCGTGGTGGGCTCGGGTCCCGCCGGATTGATGGCCGCCCATGACCTGCGCCGGCGAGGCTTCGACGTGCTCCTGGTGGAGGAGGCGGAGACCCTCGGCGGGTGTCTGACGGGGAGAATTCCCCCCTGGCGCTTGCCACCACGGGTGGCCGAGCGCGACCTGTCAGTGATCCCGGCCCTGGGGATCGAGGTTCGCACCGGCGTGGCCGTGGGCCAGGGACCGAGCCTTGCGGAGCTGCGGCGCGAGTGCGACGCGGTGGTGTTCTGCGGCGGCATCGCCGGGGTGGCACGCCTGGCTGCGGCGAGCGGCCTGCCTGTCAGCGATGACGGGTTTTTCTTGGCCGACGTGCTGACACACACCTCTCGCCTCGACGGGGTGTTTGCCGCCGGAACGGCGGTGTTGGGCCCGGTTTCGGTGGTCGAGGCGATGGCCCACGGGCGTGCGGTGGCGGCGCAGGTTGCCGCACACCTGGTCCCGACCTCCCGGCGCGAGGTCGGGGCGGGCCCCACGGTGGAGCGTTTGCGTTGGCGCCTGGAGGTGGGCGAGGAGGAGCGCCGTCGGCGCGTATCCGCCGTCGACCTGCTGGCACCCGCCGGGCCGGCGCTGGACGAGTCCCAGACCCGCCGGGAGGGGGAGCGGTGCCTGCAGTGTTCGTGTCGCCTCTGCGTCGACGACTGCGACTTCCTCTCCCAGTACTGCAATTCCCCCATGGAGCTGGCACGGCAGGTCCGGGGGGAGCCGGAAGCGCACCTCACCATGGTGTACTCCTGCACCCTGTGCGGTCTGTGCGCGGAGGTCTGCCCCGAGAGGCTGCCCATCGGGGCCCTCCTCCTGCAGGCCCGGCGCGTCGCCGTGGCGCGAAAGAGAGCACCCCTCGCAGCCCACGTCGATCTGCTGGGCGCCTTTCGGGATGCCGTCAAACCCAGGGCCACCTTGCTGATGAGCGAGCCCGGGCGGAGCAAGACGCGGCGCCTGTTCTTCCCGGGGTGCAACTGGCCGGTGAGCTCGCCCACCGTGGTGGCAGCCACCTATGACCTGCTACGTGCCGCCTTGCCGGGCCTCGGCGTCCTCCTGCATTGCTGTGGGTCGCCGCTGCTGGCGTTGGGGATGGAAGAGGAGCTTTCGAGGCACCTGGAGAGCCTGTCCCGGGTGATCGCAGAGTCGGGAGCGGAGGAGGTGCTGGCGGCGTGCCCGGGGTGTCTTTCCTTGCTGCGGGAACGAGTGCCACAGGTGGCTGCAACATCGGCGTGGGAGGTGCTGGCCAGGGTCTGGACGCCGACGGCGCGGCGGGACGGCGTCGAGGTGACCATCCAGGATTCCTGCCGGGGTCGCTGCGATGTCGGCGCGCAGCAGGCCGTGCGTCGACTGCTGGAGGCGAGCGGCGCCAGAGTGCGCGAGGTGGAGTACTCGGGCCGCCGGACCCGGTGTTGTGGGCGGGGAGGAGGAGTGGCGGCGGTGGATGCAGAGCTGGCGCATCGCTTCACGGCGCGGCGGGTCTCGGAAGCTCCCGGTCCCTGGGTGACGGCCTGTGCGGGGTGCCGGCACACCCTGGCCGGAAGCGGGTCGGCTGCCGTGCACGTGATGGAGTTCTTGCTCCACGATGACTGGGAGCGGAAGAGCTGGCAGTCCCCTCCCACCGGGCTGAGCGCCGTGGGGAATCGCGCCCGCACCCGGTATCTGCTGCGTCGCCGGCGGCCACTGGCGGGAGGCTAGAGTGCCCGAGGTGGTGTCGGTCACCGTCGATGGTCGGAATCTGGCTGCGAAGGCCGGTGAGTCTGTCCTGGGGCTCCTTCGGCGGTCGGGAATCTGGATCCCCACTTTGTGCTTCGACCCGCGGGTGACGCCCTACGGCGGGTGCCGGCTGTGCGTGGTCAGCCGGCGCGACCGCGAGGGGGAGCTGGTGCCGGCCTGCGAAACCCCGGTCGTCGAGGGAATGGTTCTGGAAACCGACTCGCCCGCCGTGCAGAGGGCCCGGCGGCGGCAGCTGGTCCTGCTGCTCGGCGAGCATCGTCTGGACTGTCCCGTCTGCCCGGCCTCGGGCCGTTGCACGCTGGAGCTGCTGCTCCATCGCCTGGGGGTTGCGGGTGACGACGTCCGGCGATGGGACGCGAGAGCAACCTCCGGGGTGCGTTCACCGCTCATCGTCCACCAGCCCGACCGTTGCGTGTTGTGCACCCTGTGCATCCGCCTCTGCCACGAGGTACAGGGGGTCTCGGCCCTGGGCCTGCAGCGCGTGGGCGAAGACACCCTGGTCAGTACCTTCGCATCCCGGGTACTGGACTGCGAGTACTGCGGCCAGTGTGTGGCGGCGTGCCCTACCGGCGCCTTGCAGCTGCGGCCACCCCTCGAGCCGGTGCCGCGGCGGCTGGGGACTGGCCAGATCACCACATGCTCGCTGTGCCCGTGCGGCTGTCAGCTCCAACCCGCAGTGCGGGACGGGCGCGTGGTGGCGGTCGAGAGCCAGGTCTCTTGGTTACCCAACCGCGGGCAGCTGTGCGCCAAGGGGAGGTTTGCCCACGATGTGCTGGTCTCCCCCGAGCGGCTGACCTCACCGCTGGTGCGGCAGGAGGGTCGCCTGGTGCCGACGTCGTGGGAGCGGGCGCTGCAGGCGGTGGTGGAGGGGGTGCGCCAGGCCCAGGCGCAGGGGCGCGCCCTGGTGGCCTTTGGCACGCCTCGGCTGACCTGCGAGGACGCGTTCCTGCTGCAGCACTTCATGCGCGTCACGGTCGGTTCACCCCACGTGGGGGTCGGGCTGGCGGCAGGGGCGAGGGCGCTGGTGGAGGGACTTCGCCCGGTGCTGGGCACGGCCAGGTCCACCGCGGACTTCGCGGATCTGGCCGCCGCCGACTTGGTGCTGGTCCTGCGGGCCGACCCCTCCCGCACTCACCCGCTGGTGAAGAGCGTTGTTCTCGCCGGTAGGCGGCGGCGCGGGCAGCAGGTGGTCATGGCCCACGCTCTTTCCGGGGGGTTGGAGCGACACGTCGATGAGTTTCTGCCTGTACGCCCCCTCGGCGAGGAGGCGTTGATCTATGGGGTCTGCCGTCACCTGCTGACCGAATCGGCGACAAGGGCCCGGCAGGCGGCGGGTGTGGCGGGTTTCGACCAGTGGCAGGCTGGGGTTTTGCAGTACACCGACGAGGTGGTGCAGGGGCTTACCGGGATCGATCCCGCGCGCCTGGCGGCGCTGGCACGACGACTCGGGCGGGCGCGCCGCGTGGTCGTCGTGTTGCCCGCCGGGATGGGAATACCGGGGGACGAGGCGGCCGTGGCGCGCGCCGCCGCGGCGCTGCTGGTCCTCCTGGGGTCTCACCGGGTGCCGGGGGGCGGGCTGCTGATCTTGGGGGAGAAGGCCAACCTGCAGGGGTGTCTGGACGTGGGGTTGCATCCCCGACTGCTGCCGGGCGGGGACAGCGCCGGCGAGCCCGGATGGGAGCCAGTGCACGCCATGGCCAGGGCCGGGGCGGGGGAGGTGGGGTTCCTCTACCTGGTCGGGCACGATCCCCTGGGAGGCTGGCCGCGCGCCACGCACCGGCGGGACGGTCTGGAGGGCGCTGCCTTCGTGGTGGTCCAGGATGCCTTCCTGACCAAGACCACCCGGGCCGCCAACGTGGTTCTGCCGGTGTCGATCCTGGCCGAGCGAGAAGGGACCGTGGTAGGAGCAGACGGGGTGCGGCGGCAGCTGCGCGCGGCGGTGGCTCCACCGGCGGGCGTGGCGCCCGATGGAGCCATCTTTCGCGAACTGGCCCGGCGGCTGGGCATGCCGCTGCCCTCCGAGAAGGAGGTCGACAAGGCCCTGTACGAGGTCTTCGAGGCCCACCTCGAGGCTCGGGGTCGGCGTCCAGCGCCCACCTTGGTTCCGCCGCCGCCGCCACCCCCGCCGCGGACCTGGCGCGGCATGCTGCTGGACGTCTCCCCGCAGTTGCTGCACTCCGGGTCTGTAACTCGCTACTCCGCGGTGCTGCGAGGCCTGGCACCCATCGTCGCGGTGCGACTGGCCCCCGAGGACGTGGCTGCGTTCGGGCTCACGCCCGGCGGTCGGGCTCATCTGACCACCGGTACAGGAGAGGAAATGATGGTGGTCCGTGTCGACCGCACCGTGCGTCCCTCCTCGGCGGTGGTGCTGTGGCAGTCCAACGCCGAGGGGCTGGGCGCCTTCCTGGCGGTGGACGGCGAGGCCAGGCTGGTGGATGTGCGGAGGTCCAGGTGAGTGGCGGAGGACCACCTTCGACGGCGGACTGGCCGGCAGGGGCAGCGTACGAGGAGGATCTGGCCCTGTTGTCAGAGGGCGACGCCGCCATCGTCGATGAGCTGGTGGAGGATTCCCGGGGGGCGCCCGGCGCGCTGGGTGCCATCCTGGGGCGCCTGAACGAGTCGCTGGGTTTCGTGTCGCCGCCGATCCAGGAGGCGCTGGCGCGGCGACTGGCAGTGCCATCGGTGATCGTCCAGCAGGTAGTAAGTTTTGATCCTGACCTGTCCTCCCACCCGCCATCCGGACCGGCGGTCCGGCTCTGCGGTGGCGCGGCCTGCCTCCTGCCCCACGGTCTCGGCGTTCATCGCGCCGCCGGTGCCGAGGCGAGTGTCCTTCCCTGCCTGGGTGCGTGCTGGGGGGCGCCGATAGCGGAGGAGGGGTCCAGCCGGTACGAGGAGCTGACGCCGCTGGCGGCCCGGGAACTGGGGGCCGGGAAAAGTGCCTCGCCCGTTCGCCGACACCGCCCGCCGCTGCGCGGGGCTCCTGCATCTCTCTGGCGCCAGGAGGACTTGCAGCGAGTCCGACAACACGTGGGCGAGCGTGTGGCCAGGCGGGCCCAGGCGGCCGTCGATCTGGGGGTGCGAGAGCTGCTCGTGTGTAACGGTAGCGGCTGTTCGGTGCGGGCTGCCGACCGCGTCGCCGAGGTGATTTCACGGAGCCTGGCCGAGCGTGGTGCCGATCTCAGCTTGCGGGTCGTCCGCGTCGGATGCCGTGGTGGCGACCTGGGGATGGTGACGGTGGCCGCCAGTCCGACGGGTTGGCGGGTGAGGGGGGTGGACGAGGCGCGGGCCGCGGCCCTGGTTGCCGAGCTCTGTCGAGATCGGAGCTTCACACCTTCCGAGGCGGTCTGGCCGGGGGACGACGGCGCGGCCGCTTCCGGGGTGCTGCGGCGCTGTGGGGTGGTGGACCCGTGCTCCCTGGAGGAGTACGTCGCCAGCGGTGGATTCCGCTCGCTGGAGCGGGTGGTGGGGGCGG
>JABRVY010000201.1:0-7904 GCA_039961755.1 Acidobacteriota bacterium
CCCATCACCCCCCGGTAGACGCCCGACCAGCCCCTCCAGGAGCGCCCCCTCTCCCGCCGCCAGTTCAACGAACGTCACCGGTTGCCCGAGCCGGGCGGCCAACCCCTCCAGCATCCGGGCCAGCGTGGCGGCAAACAGGGGCGCTGCGGTTGGGGCGGTAAGAAAGTCCCCCCGCGTCCCGACCGGTCCCGAGCCGATGCGGGGGCGGGTGTAGTACCCCCACCGGGGGTGGTACAGGGCCAGCTCCATGAATTCGGCAAAGGTCACCTGCCCCCGCCGCCTGATCTCCTCCGCCAGCGGGCCCATGGCCCCAGGGTAGCACCAGCGAACCCGGCGCGGGTCAATCGGTGGCGACCACCGGGGTGGGGGCGGTCATGGCCAGCATGCGCTCCAGGGGGCGCAGCGCCTGCAGGCGCAGCTCTTCGGGCAGCTCCAGGCGGGGCTGCCCGTCCCGCAGGCAGGCGTAGAGGTTGGCCAGGGTGTTGCGCTTCATGTAGGGGCAGGTGTTGCAGGCGCACTCACCGGAGCCGCCGGGCACCGGGATGAAACGCTTGCCGGGCGCCAGCCGCTCCATCTGGTGGATGATCCCCGGCTCGGTGGCAATGAGAAAGGTGGTCGCCGGGTGCTCCTGCACGAAGCGCAGGATCGAGGAGGTGGACCCCACGTGGTCTGCTAGGGCGAGAATCGCGTCGGGGCACTCCGGGTGGGCGGCCACCACCGCATCCGGGTGATCCACCTTGAGCTCGGTCAGCGCCCTGGCGGAAAACTGCTCGTGCACGATGCAGGTCCCCGGCCACAGCACCATGGAGCGGCCGGTCACGCGCTCCAGGTAGGCCCCGAGGTGCCGGTCTGGCGCGAAGAGAATCGGGGTCTCCGCCGGAATTTGGCGAATGATCGTTTCCGCCGAGGATGACGTGACGATGATGTCCGACATCGCCTTCACCGCCGCCGAACAGTTGATGTAGGTGAGCGCCACGTGCCCGGGGTGCTCCTCCCGCCAGCGGCGGTACTCCTCCGGCGGGCACGATTCCTCCAGGGAACACCCCGCCTCCAGATCGGGCAACAGCACCTCGGCCCCCGGGTTCAGGATCTTGGCCACCTCGGCCATGAAGCGCACCCCGCAGAAGACGATGGTCGAGGCGTTGGCGCGCCTGGCGGCGCGTGCCAGCTCCAGCGAATCGCCGACAAAGTCGGCGAGGTCCTGGATCTCCCCCTCCTGGTAATAGTGGGCCAGCAGCACCGCGCCGCGCGCCTTCTTGAGACGCGTGATCTCGGAGATCAGCCACTGCTGGTCGTGCACTCTGTCCTGTACAGCGGAAAAGGCCGGCAGCGCCATGGACTCCCCCCGATCATTCTAACCCTGGCGCCCGACCAGAGCTTCCACCTCCTCCGGCTCGCGGGGCAGCGCGGCGCTCAGGCACTCTGCCCCGTCGCTGGTGATCAGGTAATCGTCCTCGATGCGGATACCCACCCCCTCCCCCGGGAGGTACACGCCCGGTTCGATGGTGCACACCATGCCGGGGGCCAGCGTCGGCGCCTCTCCCCCCACGTCGTGGGCTTCGAGGCCGAGGAAGTGCCCGATGCCGTGGATGAAAAAGTTCCCCAGCGAGACGCCGTCATCGCCCGTGACCCCGCTCCCCTCCAGGGAGGCAAACGCCGCCTGCCGCGCCTCGGCGATGCTGGCGCCCGGGCGCAGCACCGCCACGGCGGCCTGGTAAGCCTCCAGCACGGCGTCGTAGAGCGCGCGCTGGCGATCGGAAAAACGCCCCGACACCGGGAAGGTGCGGGTCAGGTCACCGCAGTAGTAGCCGTAGCGGGCGCCGATATCCACCACCACCAGCTCCCCCTCCGCCAGGGTGCCGCGGTTGGCGTCGTAGTGGAGCACGCAGCCGGCCACCCCGGAGCCGACGATGGGAGGGAACGCCCACCCCTCGGCGCCGGCGGCGCGCAGCGCCGCGAACGCTGCCCCTTCCACCGCCCCCTCGGTGGCCCCCGGGCGAACCGCGGCCGCCGCCGCCCGCATCCCCGCTGCGGTGGCCGCCACCGCCCGGCGCAGCAGCTCCACTTCCCCCGGCTGCTTGCTCAGCCGCAGCAAGGTCAAGATCGGCGTCAGGTCGCGCACCGCAAAGGAGGGGAGACGCTGGCGCAGGTTTTCCACCAGCTGGAGCTCCTCGCTCAGGGGGCCGCCCATGGAGGGAGCTGGAAACCGCACCCACAGATCGCCGCCCTCGGAGAGCGCGCTGGCCAGGCGAGACTCGAAGCCCGGGACCGGCCGGCGGCGGGCCTCGATCACCACCTCTGACGCCTCCCGCGCCAGCACCTGCTCGAAGCCGAGCAGCGACGCCGTTTCCGGCCCCGGGCCGAACTTGGGCCCCGTCCAGGCCTCGATGTTGGGACGTCGCTGGGGCAGGAAAAGGGTTTCATGCTCCCGCTCCAGGACCAGCACGGCGTTGGGCAACTCCACCCCGGTCAGGTAGAAGAAGCTGGGATCCTGGCGGAAGGTGCCGACGTCGCCGTAACCGCGGGCATCGGAGGCGCCCAGCAGCACCGCCACCCCCCGCTCGCCCAGATGGGCCTGGAGCGCCCGGCGACGAGCCTGGTAGACGTCGGCAGGTTCGATCTCGGCGGCGTAGTGTCCGCCCTGCAAGACTCGGTTTTCGATCATGCTCGGTCCCTTCTCTGTACACCGCCTGGATTCGGGCTAGGCTGTCCCACTGTGGGCGCGCTCCTCGGGCGATTCTCCATCCTCGCCGGCATGCAGCAGCTCCACCTGGCTCGCCGCCCGGCGAATGTAGTCCACCCCCGACAGCACCGTGAACCCCAGGGCGGCATAGAAGCACACCAGCAGCAGCGGCTCTGGAACGCGGCCGACGTTGGCGAACAACACCATCCCCACGGTGACGATGTGAAAAAAGGTGGTGATCTTGCCCAGCACCGAGGGCGGGAAGCTGCGGATGTCCGCCGCCAGGTACAGCGTGAGGGCGACCAGCACGATCAGCAGGTCGCGGGAGAGGGCCAGGACGGTCAGCCACAGCGGTATGGTGACCGCCCCCGGGTTCGGCCAGGTGAGAACCACGTAGGCGGTGACCAGCAGCGCCTTGTCGGCAATGGGATCGAGGTACGCTCCGAGCAGGGAACGCATGCCCAGGTGACGTGCCAGCAAGCCGTCCACCGCGTCGGAGACTCCCGCCAGCACGAAGATCACCAGCGCCCAGCGGTGATTGGAGGACACCACCGCGAGGGCGAAGAAGGGAATGGCGGCCAGGCGCAACAGGGTGATGCCGTTGGGGATGGTGAACGGCCGCAGGACGTCGCGCACCTCCCGCGCGGCGCGCCGGGCAACACGGCCCGCGGCGCCGCGTGGGCGTGCCGCCTCTCCCCCCAGGCGACGCTCCGCCATCACTCGCGCCCCAGGTTCTCCTCGCGCAGATAGGTCATCTTGCCGTCGTTGACGATGAGGCCGCGCTGTTCCAGCTCGGCGATCAGGCGAGTCACCGTTTCCCGGGTGGCGCCGATGGAGGCGGCGATGTCCTGATGCGTGGGGCGTCGCACCGCCACCCAGCCGTTGCCGAGCAACTGCCCATGCTGACGAGCCAGATCGATGAAGAACCTGGCCAACCTGCCCACCACGTCCAGGGACACCAGCGACTCCACCTGGGCGTTGGCCCGCCGCAGCCGCTGGGACATCTCCATCAGGAGTTTTCTGGCGATGCTGGGGTGCTCCTCGAGCAACCGCGAGAAGTCGCTGCGCCGCAACCGGTACGCCGTGGTGGGCAGCTGCGCCACCACGCTGGCCGAGCGGGGGGCGTCATCCAGCAGGGCCATCTCCCCGAACACGTCCCCCGGCCCCAGGGTCGCCAGGATCAGCTCCTTCCCCGCTGCGGTCGGCACGCACACCTTGACGCGCCCTCGGGCCACCACGTAGAGCCCGTCGGGCGCCTCGTTCATGGAAAAGATCACCTCATCGCGGGCAAAGTCCAGCCGCTGGGCGGCCGCTCCGAGGGCGGCCAGCTCATCCCGGGCCAGCTCCCCAAACAGCGGCGATCGCGCCAGCATGTCACTGACATCTATGGACATTTGTCGTCTCCTCCGGCGGCCACCTGGCGCAGCAGCGCGGACGCCACGCTGCCGGTCACCACCTCGCCGGGGGCCTCCACGCACCCGCTGCTTCGGGTCTCACCACACCACTCGGGCCGCGACCTTCCCACGACCATGGCCAGACGCTCTGCCACCTCTACCAGATCGCGTGATCGCACCCGACGATGGGGGTAAAACCGCCTGATCACACTGTCGCCATCCATCACCCCGGCCCGGACCACGGTGACCACGTCACGCCGCTCGCTCAGGTTGACGATATCCTCGAAGACGCTCACGGCCCCCCGCGCTCCCTCCACCACGGCGGGCGCTTCCCACACCACCAGTGCGGCCAGCTCTGCACGCGTCAGGCTTTCTGAACTCAAGGCCTTCTGGACGTAGGGGGGGGCCTGTGCCAGGCGACCGCGCCGCCGGGCGTCCGCCAACAGCGCGCAGCGGCCCGGGTAGTCGGCCGGCAGTCGGGCAAACATCTCCGCCGCCACGTCCCACTGCTGGCCCGCCACCGCCACCTTTCCTTTCAGCGCCAGGCCTTCGGCGTCGTCCGGGAGGGAAGGGACCAGGCGCGCCGCGGCGGGCAGGTTCCCCTCGGCGAGATGGGCGGAAACCAGCACCTCCAGTAGCGACACCGCCCCCGGCACCAGCGAAAGGGCATCGCTGGCGATGGTGATGGCTCGGGCCGCGTCACCTGCCTGCAGAGCCGCCCGGGCCTCGGCCGCCTTGCCGCCGATCACCAGCGATTCCAGCTCGCGCACCTGGCGCGATGCCGCCCCATTTCCTCCCGCCTGCAGAACCCGCCGCGCCGGCATCAGTGCCTCCCCGTAACGACCCTCCGCCTGCAACGACTGGGCGGCAAAGCCGAGCAGGGGGAGATAGTCGACCTGCTCCTCCGCCAACCGCTTCACCTCGTCCCCCACCCTTTCACCCAGGAGGAAGCGGACCTCGAGGGCGGTCAGCCGCACCGCCGGATGATCTCCGGGCAGTCGTCGCAGCTCCCGCCGCGCCGCCTCGCCGTCGCCCCGCTCGGCGGCCGCCAGGGCCCGGTAGATTGCCGTCCTCTGCGCCTCGGTCAGGGCCGCTGCCGGCGCCGGCAGCGGATCGGGTACCCGCGCTGGCCGGGGAGGTGGCGCGGCGGTGCGGCAGGCGCCCAGCAGAAATGCCAGCGCTACCATCGGGATGGCAGAGGTCAACCTACCCAAGAGCCTCTCCCTCACTGCGGGCGGCGCAGACGTTGGCGATGGCGTGTTTGAAAACCAGGTGCTCGAGGCCGTGGCTCTCCACCACCAGCACGTAGCGGTCAAAACGCCTCAAGATGCCGGTAATGCGCTTGCCGGTGAGCAAATACACGTGGATGGGCCGCGCGTCGCGGCGCATTGCATAGAAGAAACCATCCTGTACGTTGACGTTGGTCGTCTTCGACCGCTCGCTGTCCCTATTCACCGCACGCCTCCAATCGGCGCAGGGCGTCCTCGAGCAGGCTCGGCGAGGCGGCCTCCAACCACGTCACTCCAGGCTCGCTGCGCAGCCAGGTCATCTGGCGCTTGGCCAGCCTGCGAGTAGCCTGAACGGTCGCCTCACGCGCCTCTGCGGCGCTCCACGCACCCAGCACGACCCCCAGTGCCTGCCGGTACCCAATCGCTTTCAACGCATGCGACTGGGGCGGTACACCCCCCTCCAGGAGTCGGCCAACCTCCTCAACCAATCCGGTGGAAAACATCCGCTCCACCCGCGTTTGTATCCTAGCACGCAGCTCCTCCCGCGGCCGCGTGAGGGCCAGCACCACCGCGGCATGCCGCATCTCCCCGGGGTCGCCGGCCGCCCACAGCTCGGAGATGGGCCGGCCGGCCACCAGGCACACCTCCAGCGCCCGCAGGGTGCGCTGTCGATCGGTCGGGGCGCTGCGCTGCGCCGCCAGGGGGTCCAGCTCCTCCAGCCTCGCCCGCACCGCCCGGGGGTCGTGATCCCACTCCGCCTCCAATCTGGCCCGCAGGGCCGCATCCTTGGGCGGTTCAGGGAACAGGCCGTACCGCAGCGCCCTGATGTAGAACATGGTGCCACCCACCACCACCGGCCTCCGGCCGCGGGCACGGATGTCGGCGATGGCGGCCTCGGCATCCTGAATAAAGCGCCCCGCCGAGTACGCCTCCCGGGGATCGGCGACGTCCACCAGGTGGTGGCGAACCCGCTCTCGCGCCACCGCATCGGGCTTGTCCGTGCCGATGTCCATGCCGCGGTAGACGGCAAAGGCGTCGGCGGAGACGATCTCGCCCCCAATCGCCTCCGCCAGGTCAACTCCGAGGGCCGACTTTCCCACCGCGGTCGGCCCGGCGATGACGATGAGGGGAGAGGGCGTCACGGTACCTCCGGCGGCACCAGATGTACCCGCACGGGCTGCGGGGTTCCCACCCAGGCGGCCTTGTCCGAGTTCCACCACAGGTGATCGTGGCCATCCCGCTGGGCCAGCAGGAGCGCCGGCAGGGCGCGGAGACGGGCGGAAACCTCGGGGCTGGGGTAGGCCCAGCGCGGCCTGGCGCCGGTGGGCACCAGGGCCACCCGCGGCCCCACCGCGGCGAGAAAGGACGAGGTTGACGAGCTCCGCGAGCCGTGGTGGGGCACCTGGAGGATCTGCGCCCGCAGCGGCCATCCCGCGGCGAGAATGCTGGCCTCCGCCAGCTTCTCGATGTCCCCGGTGACCAGCACAGTGGCGCCGGCCACCGACACCCGCAGTACCAGACTGGCATCGTTGCGGCGCAACGAGGTCGCCCGGGGGGGCCAGATCACCTCCACGGGGACCGACCCCAGCTGCTCGCGCTGGCCAGCCACCAGCCAGCCCTCCTCCACCCCCCGGGTCCGTGCCAGTCGTCGCAGCGACGCCAACGCCGGGTCATGACGGGCTGCCCCGGGCATGTAGAGCTTTCCCACCCGCAGGCGACGCAGGATGGCCTCCCCCCCGCCGATGTGGTCCTCGTCGGCGTGGCTGAGGACCACCGCGGCGAGCCTGCGCACCCGCAGGGATGCCAGCGCCTCGGCCGCCTCGCCCGGGTGGCGGCCGTTGTCGACAAGCACTGCTGATCCGCCACTGCGCAGGAGCATCGCCATCCCCTCCCGCACCGGCAACAGGCGCACCTCGGCCTCCCCCGCCGGTCCCCGGCCGGGCAACACTACCCAGAGCACGGTGATGGCCACACCCAACACCCCCGCCAGGGCGGCGCCACGCCACCGGGCCACCGCCGCCACCCCGAGTCCCAGGAGGAGCAGCGCCAGCCAGGCGGGCGGGGAAGGGAATCCCACCGCCATCCCTTTGCTGACCCCGGCCGCGCCCGCGAGCGCACGCTGGGCGAGGGAGACCACCTGCAGCAGCAGCGCCGCCGGCGTGACCCACGTCCCCGCCAGCAGCACCGCCGCCACGCTCGCCCCCACCAGCACCACCGCCAGCGGCGAAGCCACCAGGTTGGTGAGCACGGCCAGCGGCGCGGCCGTGGCGAAATGGGCGCCCACCAGGGGAAAGGCCGCCGCCTGCGCCACCACCGGAACGGCTACAGCCAGCGCGGCGGCCCGGGGCAGCGGCAGACGTTCCGCCAGCGGGCCCACCCAGCGGACCAGCGCCAGGGTCACCCCCGCCGAGAGTTGAAACCCCGGCTCCAGCACCACCTGCGGTTCCAGCAGGGCCAGCAGCGCCACCACGCCCCACACCGCCGGCAGCGGCTCCAGCGGCCGACCCAGCTGGCGGGCGGCCAGGTAGGCGATCGCCCCACCGGCGGCCCGACGTACCGGTGGCGCCATCCCGGCGGCCAGGGCAAATACCCCCAGGC
>JABRVY010000202.1:0-1477 GCA_039961755.1 Acidobacteriota bacterium
CCGGCGGCGGCTTTGCGCGTGCCGCCGGGCGAGGCGGGAGTGGTGGACCTGGTGAGACACGTCGCGACTCTGGCTGCTGGCCGGGAGGCGCTCGATCCCGCGCGCGCCGCTGCTCGGGCGGCCTGGGAGGAGGGGGGACACGACCCCCCCCGGGCGGCCGCGGTGCTGCTGCGGGCAATCACCGCCGGGGCAGGGTGATGGGGACCTCGGCGGCGTCCATGAGCCGCTGGCCGGCGGCGGTGGCCTGGGCCAGCTCGGCGGCCTCTGCGAGCTGTGCAGGCGCGCCGGGCAGCGAGCCCGCCTGGGCGAACTGCCCCAGCGCCTGATCCCACTGGCGCCCGGCGTGGTAGGCGAAGCCCAGCAGGTACCGCAGGCGAACGTCGTTGGGGCGAAGCTGCAGGAGCGGCTGCAGGGCGGCCACGGCGTCGGCGTGACGGCCGAGGTCGAGCAGGCAGCGGGCGTGGAGGAGTTGCGCCTCCACGTCCTCGGGGCGGGGGGTGCCAAGCCGTGCCAGCGCCTGCTCCACCTTGCCCTGCCGGCGCAGCGCCTCCACCAGGGGGAGGGTGAACGTTTCCGGATCGCGCGCCGCCGCCGCCTCCAGGCGCGGCTGGGCGGCGGCCAGGTTGCCGGCGGCCAGGTGGGCTACCCCGGCCCACCCCGAGGCCCAGGGGTCATCGGGGCGCACCTGCAGGGCGCGCTGCAGATGCTGTAACGCCCCGGCGGCGTCGCCGTCGGTCAACGCCAGCTGGGCACGAACGACGCGCGCCTCGAACAGCGTGCCGTTGAGGGCCAGCGCCTTGTCCAGCGCTTCCCGGGCGCCCGAGAGGTCGCCCAGCCGGGCGGCGAGCAGGCCGGTGGCGGCCCAGGCCCGGTCGTTGCGGGGATCCAGATCCACGGCCCGTCGAAAGGCCTCCCGGGCGGCGTTGGGGTTGTTGCGCCGCACCTCTACCTCGCCCAGGTTCATCAACAGGTCGGGCTTCTCGTTGCCCAGCAGGGCGGTGCGCAGCGCCGAGTAGGCCTCGTCCAGGCGACCCGAATCGAGCAGCGCCTCG
Source organism: Acidobacteriota bacterium (assembly GCA_039961755.1). GTDB lineage: Bacteria > Acidobacteriota > Thermoanaerobaculia > Thermoanaerobaculales > Thermoanaerobaculaceae > CALEVZ01. The sequence goes on from JABRVY010000202.1 coordinate 1,053, forward strand.
GCCATGATCTCCAGCGCCGGTACGCACGAGGGCAGCGCCGACAGCACCCCGCTCATCATGGCCGCGGCCTCCTGGGGGCGATTGCCGGCCAGCAGGCGACGAGCCTCGAGCAGCGCATCCAGGGGGACCACCGGCGCCCCCGGGGCGGCCAGGGACATGGCGCGCATCGCCGCTCCCCGCCCGCGCAGCGACAGCGCCTCCTCGGTGCGACCCAGGCGATCCAGAGTGTCCGCCTCCAGATCCAGCAGTTCGCTGGCCAGGGGGGGAGCGGCGGTGAGGGCGGCGGCGCGCACCTCGCCCAGCAGCGCCTCCAGGGCGGGAGTGTCCTCCGCCAGGGCGAGTCGGCCGCGCAGCGCCGCCACCGACCCCGGCTCGACTCGAGGTTGAGCCTGCAGCGGCCGACTCGCCCTGGCGGAGGACACTCC
>JABRVY010000203.1:0-3935 GCA_039961755.1 Acidobacteriota bacterium
CGCCCGGCCCGGCACGGCCACCGGCACCGACACAGACACGGGCACGGGCACGGTCACAGACACGGGCACGGGCACAGACACGGGCACGGGCACGGTCACAGGGCCGGACACGGACACGGGCACCCGGCCGCCGTTTACCGTCGCGGTCGGGGCGGGCCCTCGGCGATGAGCTGGTGGGCCAGATGTCGACCCGCTTCCGTGAGTTCCAACAGCCCCTCGGCGTTGCGCGCCAGGCCGTGGACGCTGGCGTGGCGAACCACCCGCTGGACGAAGTGCGACGACCACTTGAGATGGCGATGAAGCGCCTCGGGGCGGTTTTCGACCTCCGCCTCGGGCCGCCCCTCGTGGTGGGCCAGGTGCACCACCAGCATGCGAGCGGCGAATTCCAGCCGCTGACGCTGACGCCGCCGCATCTGCGCCAGCAAGCCACCCCGCGGTGTGAGCAGGAAGACGCCGACAAACTGCACGCCGGCCGCGGTGGCCATGGCGCCGGCGATGGACACGTCGAAGGCAAAGGCCACGGCGACGCCGGCCAGAGCGGCGGTCACGGCGAAGCCGGCGCTGGCCAACAGCATGGAGGAGAAGCGCCTGGCCACCAGATAGGCGGTGGCCGGCGGCGCCACCATCAGCGCCACCACCAGGATCGAACCTACCGCCTGGAAAGCCCCCACCGCGGTCACCGAGACCAGCGCCATGGCGACGTAGTGCACTAAGGTCGGCGAAAGGCCCAGGAGCTTGGCCTGCCCCGAATCCACGATGGCCAGTTTCAACTCCTTGTAAGCGAATACCACCACCGCCCCATTGGCAAGCAGGATGATCCCCATGCTCCACAGCGCCCTGGGGCCGAGATTGACGCCCCCCACCACCAGCTCGTCAAAGGGCACCAGGGCGAGCTGGCCGAGCAGCACCGCGTCCGTGTCCAGATGCACACCCGCCGCCCCCTTGGACACCAGGATCACGCCCAGAGAGAAGAGGGCGGAGAACACCAGCCCGATGGCGGCGTCCTCGCCCACCAGCCCGGAGCGGCTCACGGTCTCGATGAGGACCACGGTGAGGAGGCCGGTTGCGGCGGCGGCGAGGAGGAGCCAAGGGGAGTTGAGGTCCCGGGTGAGAAAAAAGGCCAGCACGATGCCCGGCAAGATGGCGTGGGAAATGGCGTCCGAAACCAGAGCCAGGCGCCGCAACACCAGCACGGCCCCGGGTAGGGCGGCGGCCAGCGCCGTCACCACCGCCACCGCCACAATGGCGAAATCAGGTGACATGGGAGTCTTCTTCCCGCTGGAGTGCCTTCTCCGCCTCCCGCCGTCCCAGCCAGGTGGGCGCCCACAGCTCTTCCCCGACTTGCTGCGCCAGCCCCCGCCGGGCGAGGCCCTCCAGCGCCGCCGTCACGTCCGTCTCCCGCGGGCTCATGGTGCGCAGCACACCCACCCGGTGACCGTGCTCCGGTTCGTCGGGGTGCTGCCGAGACAAGGCGTACAGGTGCATGAGAACGGGATCGAGGCGCGGCGCCCGGCGGGTGCGGTACCGCCGGAGCCACCTCCACAAGAGGCCCCGTCGCGGCGCCACGACCATGGAAATCCCCACCGCGCCGGACAGGATCAGCACCACCGTGGGTCCGGTGGGTAACCCCGCTACCACCGACGAGACTACCGCCCCTGCCATCCCTCCGGCTGCACCCAGAACGCCCGCCAGCACCACCATGGGCCCCAGACGTCCCGTCCACTGGCGCGCCGCCACTCCGGGAGCCACCAGCATGGCCGCCATCAACACCACCCCCACGGTTTGCAAACCGAGGACGATGGCCACCACCAGCAGCACCTGGAGTAACGCCTCGGCCCGGCCCATGGCCAGGCCCAGACTCGACCCAAACTGGGCGTCACACGCCAGGAGCTTGAGTTCCTTCCAGGCCGCCGCCAGCACGGCGAGGGCGACGGCACCCAGAAACGCCATGGTCAGCACGTCCCCCTTGAGAAGCGCCGCCGCCTGGCCGAAAAGGAAGGTCTTCAGACCTGCGTGAGCGGCATCCGGCCGTTTCTGCAGCAGCGTGAGGAGCACCAGGCCGAAACCGAAGAACACCGACAGCACCATGCCCAGGCCGGCGTCGAAGGGGACCCGGCTGCGGCGGGCAAGGGCGCCCACCGCCAGCATCCCCAGCCACCCCGCCACGGCGGCGCCGGCCATCAGCACCCCAGATGCCTTGGAACCGGTGAGCAGATACGCCAGCACGATCCCGGGCAAGGCGGCGTGGCTCAGGGCGTCTCCCAGCAGACTCTGGCGCCGCAGCACGGCAAAGCTCCCCAGGGCGCCGTTGACCAGGCCCAGCACGCCGGCGCCGACGGCGACCACCCGCAGGGTATGGTCCGACAGCAGGTCGAGCACGCTCACACCCGCGCCGGGGTGGGGCGCTCCGCCAGCACCCCCACCCGGCCGCCGAAGGTGACCCGCAGGTTCTCCTCGTTGAACACCCGAGCCACCTGACCCGCATTGATCAGCCGGACGTTGAGAAGCGCCACCCAGTCGAAGTACTCGGCCACCGTCTGTAGGTCATGATGCACCGCCAGCACGGTCTTTCCCGCCGCGGCCAGCTGGTTGAGCACTCCCACGATGGCCCGCTCGGTGGGAGCATCTACCCCCTGGAAGGGCTCATCCAAAATGAGGATGGGAGCCTCCTGCACCAGCGCCCTGGCCAACAAGATGCGCTGTTGCTGTCCACCGGAAAGTTCGGCAATGGGACGAGCGAAGAAGTCCTGCATCCCCACCTGGATCAGGGCGCGGCGCGCCGCCTCCCGTTGCGCCGGCCCTGGCCGGCGCCACCAGCCGAGCTGCCCATAGGTTCCCATGGTGACGAAATCTTCCACATCGGTGGGGAAGTCCCACGCCAGGCTGGCGCGCTGAGGCACGTAGGCTATCTCCCCGCGGGGGCGCCGCAGAGCCTGCCCGAACACGCGCACCTCACCAGCCACCGCCGGCACCAGACCCAGGATGGCCTTGATGAGCGTGCTCTTGCCGGCGCCGTTGGGGCCGACGATGGCCATCTTTTTGGCCCGCGGCACCTTGACGTCGACGTCCCAGAGCACCGGGTCGTCGGCGTAAGCCACCGTGAGGTCTTCCACCTCGATGGCCCACTCGGCGGTGTCTTCGCTCATCCGTGCACGCCCTCCCTGCGTGCCCATCGTACCCCCGGCGGTGCTCACGGCGCCCCCGCCTCGCCACCCAGGGCGGTAACGATGGTTTCGAGGTTGGCCCGCACCGTGCCCACGTACGACGCCGCCGCGGTGCCGGGGCTGCCCAGCGAGTCGGAGAACAGCGAACCGCCGATCGCCACCCGATGCCCGCGCGCTGCGGCCGCCTCGGCCAGCGCCTGGATGGCTCGGGGTGGCACCGAGCTCTCCACGAACACCGCCGGGATACCGCGGGTGACGAGGAAGTCGGCCAGCTGCTGGACGCTGCTGGCGCCAGCCTCGGCCACCGTGGAGATGCCCAGCAGGCCGCGCACCTCCACGTCGTAGGCGCGGCCGAAGTAGGCAAAGGCGTCGTGGGCGGTGACCAGCACGCGGCGCCCGGGCGGGATCGCCGCCAGCCGCTCCCGCACCTCCGTGTCCAGCGCCGCCAGCTCGGCCGCGTAGCTGTCGGCGCGGGCGCGGAAATCCGCCGCCTGCTCCGGCACGAGCTCCGCCAGAGCCGCGGCCACGCAGGGGAGCGCTTCCGCCCACAGCGCCACGTCGAACCACACGTGGGGGTCCCTCATGGTGGGGGCCTCCGGCACCGCAATCAGGCGCTCGGCGGGGATGCACTCGGCCACCGCCACGGTCCGCCGCCCCCGCTCCCGTACGCGGGCAAACAGCTCGGCCATCTTTCCTTCCAGGTGGTGACCGTTGTAGAAGATCACCCCCGCCCTGGCCATGCGGCGGATGTCCCCCGCCGAAGGTTCATAC
>JABRVY010000204.1:0-17880 GCA_039961755.1 Acidobacteriota bacterium
TTTTCTCCAACTACAGGCCGCAGTTCTATTTCCGGACCACGGATGTGACCGGGTCGGTCAAGCTGCCTGAAGGGGTGGAGATGGTGATGCCGGGGGACAATGTCAACATCACGGTGGAGCTGATCACCCCGATTGCGATGGAGAAGGGGCTGCGCTTTGCCATCCGCGAGGGCGGCCGCACCGTCGGCGCCGGCACCATCACCGAGATCATCGAGTAGGAGAGGCCATGGTCAAGGATAAAATCCGGATCCGGCTGAAGGCGTACGATTTCCGGCTTCTCGACCAGTCGACGGCGGAGATCGTCGACACTGCGAAGCGAACCGGGGCCAACGTCTCGGGCCCCATCCCGCTGCCCACGCAGATCCAGCGCTTCACCGTGCTGCGGTCCCCCCACGTGGACAAGAAGTCGAGGGAGCAGTTCGAGATCCGTACGCACAAGCGGCTGCTGGACATCCTCGATCCGACGCAGCAGACCGTGGATGCGCTCATGAAGCTGGAGCTGCCCGCCGGCGTGGACGTCGAGATCAAGGCGTACGGAAAGAAGTGAGGTTGCCATGGTGAAGGGACTTTTGGGCAGAAAGATCGGCATGACCCAGATCTTCGATGCGTCCGGCGCCGTGGTGCCCGTGACCGTGGTGCAGGCGGGCCCGTGCATCGTGCTGCGTCGCCGCACCGGCGAGCACCATGGCTACGAGGCGGCGCAGCTCTCCTTTGTCGAGGGCAAGCCACCCCGCAAGGTCTCCCGGCCGGTGGCGGGTCAGTTCAAGGAGGCGGGGGTGCCGCCCGCCCGGGTGGTGGCCGAAGTGCCGGTGGGGGAGTCCTGCGAGGCCAAGCCCGGCGATACGGTGCTGTGCGACATCTTCACCGCCGACGAGGAGATCCGCGTGGTGGGCACCTCCAAGGGCAAGGGGTTCCAGGGGGCGGTGAAGCGGCACCACTTCAAGGGGGGCGAGGCCAGCCACGGCTCCATGTTCCACCGCGCCCCGGGTGGCATCGGCGCGTCCGCCTACCCCTCGCGGGTCTTCCCCGGCACGCGGATGGCCGGGCGGATGGGCGGCGATCGGGTGACCCTGAAGCGGGTCAAGGTGGTCAAGGTGGATGTCGATCGCAACCTGATCTACCTCAAAGGGGCGGTTCCCGGCGGGCGCAACGCCCTGGTGCAGCTCGTCAAGCGGTGAGGGGGCGAAGCATGAAGGTCGAGGTTCGCAACTGGCAGAACGAGGTGGTGGGAGAGGTCGACCTGCCCGAGGAGGTGTTCGCCTACCCTCGCCGCCCGCACCTCATCTGGGAAGTGGTCAAGGCTCACCTGGCCGGCCTGCGGCGGGGCACCCACGCCACGAAGACTCGCAGTCTGGTCTCCGGCGGCGGCAAGAAGCCGTGGAAGCAGAAGGGCACCGGCCGCTCCCGCCACGGCTCCACCCGCTCGCCGCTGTGGCGCCACGGGGCCACCACCTTCGGCCCGCAGCCGCGGGATTACGCCGCGAAGGTCAACGTCAAGGCCAAGAAGGGGGCGTTGAAGTCGGCGCTGTCCGACCGCCTGCGGCAGGGGCAGCTGGTGGTGATGGAGAGCCTCGAGGTGGACTCCCACCGCACCAGGGAGTTGCTGGCGCGGCTGTCGGGGTTGGGCCTGGCGGGTAACAAGGTGTTGTTCGTGGATTCCCACGACAACCTGAACCTGCTCCTGGCTTCCCGCAATCGTCCCGAGCTGGCGACCGCGGATGCCCTCCATCTCAACGTCTACGAGGTGCTCAACCACGCGACGGTGGTGTTCTCCCGCCGGGCGCTGGCGCAGGTCGTGGAGGTACTGCAGTCATGAAGGATCCTCGCACTATCATCGTGCGCCCCATCGTCACGGAGAAGACCGCCGACCAGAAGGAGGCCACCAACACGGTGTGCTTTCAGGTGGCGCGAGACGCCAACAAGATCGAGATCGCCCGGGCCGTGCAGACCCTTTTCGGGGTCAAGGTGGTCGACGTCAGGGTGGTGTCCATGCACGGCAAGCTGCGGCGCTTCGGCCGCCACTTCGGTTACCGCCCGGACTGGCGCAAGGCCTACGTGAGGCTGGCCGCCGGCGAGAAGACCATCGAGTTCTTCGATCAGGTGTGAGAGGGATACGGCCATGGCACTGAAGTCGTTCCGACCCACATCGCCGGGCACGCGGTTCATGACCCGGCTCGACTTCGCCGAGGTCACCAAGACCACGCCGGAGAAGTCCTTGACGCGGGGATTTGCCAAGACTGGCGGACGCAACAACGAGGGGCACGAGACCCTGCGCTTTCGCGGCGGCGGCCACAAGCGGCGCTACCGCATCATCGACTTTCGGCGGGACAAGCGCAACGTGCCGGCTCGTGTCGCCGCCATCGAGTACGACCCCAACCGCTCGGCGCGCATCGCCCTGCTGCACTACGCCGACGGCGAGAAGCGCTACATTCTGGCTCCCGTCGGGCTGTCGGTGGGCCAGACGGTGCTGGCCGCCGAAAAGGCCGACATCATGCCGGGCAACGCCTTGCCCCTGGCCAACATCCCCACCGGGGCCACGGTGCACAACATCGAGCTCAAGCCCGGCAAGGGGGGGCAGATGGCGCGCTCGGCCGGTGCCGGCGCGCAGCTCATGGCCAAGGAGGGGAAGTACGTGACGGTGCGCCTGCCGTCGGGGGAGATGCGCATGGTGCTGGCCACCTGCTGGGCGACCGTCGGCCAAGTGGGCAACCTGGACCACGCCAACGTGACCATCGGCAAGGCCGGTCGCACCCGCTGGACCGGTCGTCGGCCGCACGTGCGCGGCACCGCCATGAACCCGGTGGATCACCCCCACGGTGGCGGTGAGGGCAAGACCAAGGGCGGGCGCAATCCGGTCACCCCCTGGGGGCAGCCAACGAAGGGCTACAAGACGCGCAACAACAAGCGCACGCAGCGGTTCATCGTCAAGCGGCGGAAGTAGGGAGGCTTGTCATGGCTCGATCGGTTCGCAAGGGACCGTTCATCGATCGACACCTGATGCAGAAGGTGGAGCAGCTCAACCAGTCGCGCGAGCGCCGGGTGGTCAAGACGTGGTCGCGCCGCTCCACCATCATTCCCGAGATGGTCGGTCACACCATTGCCGTGCACAACGGGCAGAAGTTCGTGCCGGTCTTCATCGCGGAGAACATGGTGGGGCACAAGCTGGGGGAGTTCGCTCTGACCCGCACCTTCCGCGGTCACTCCGGGGCCAAGAAGGAAAAGGGCGGCCGCCACTAGGGGGGGATGATGAAAGCTCGAGCTCAGCTTCGCTACTACAAGGGGTCGCCGCAGAAGGTACGGCTGGTGGCCGACCTGGTGCGCGGCGCCGGCGTCACCTCCGCCCTGACCTGCCTGAAGCTCACCCACAAGCGCTGCGCCCGGGATCTCGAAAAGCTGGTGCGCTCCGCGGTGGCCAATCTGGAGCAGAAGGCGCCCGGCATCGACACCGGTCGGCTGGTGGTGCGCACCATCACGGTGGATCCCGGCCCGAGCCAGAAGCGCTTCCGGGCCGCCTCCATGGGGCGCGTGTTTCCACGCTTGCACCGCACCTGCCACGTCACCGTGGAAGTCGGCGAGCGCGAGAAGTAGGGGAGGATTTGATGGGTCAGAAGACGCATCCGTACGGATTTCGCCTGGGGTACAACAAGACCTGGCGCTCGCGCTGGTACGCCGACAAGGAGTACGCCAACCTGCTGCACTCCGACCTGCAGCTGCGCAAGAACCTCAAGGCGCGGCTGGCGCATGCGGGCGTGTCGGAGATCGACATCGAGCGCACCGCCAACAAGATCCGCGTCAATATCCTGTCCGCTCGCCCCGGCATCATCATCGGCCGCAAGGGTGCCGAGGTGGACAAGCTGGGGGCGGAGCTGCGCGCCGCCTACGGCCAGGACATCCACATCAACATTCAGGAGATCCAGCGGCCGGAAATCGAGGCCCAGCTCATCGCTGAATCCATCGCCTCGCAGCTGGTGCGGCGGGTGACCTTCCGCCGGGCGATGCGACGGTCGCTCGAAAACGCCTTGCGGTTTGGCGCTCAGGGTGTCAAGATTCGCTGCGCGGGCCGCCTGAACGGGGCGGAGATCGCCCGCGCCGAGTGGTATCAGGAGGGGCGGCTCCCGCTCCACACTCTCAAGGCGAACATCGAGTACGGGTTCGCCGAGGCGTTCACAACCTACGGGGTGATCGGCGTCAAGGTGTGGGTCTACAAGGGCGAGCTGCATCGCTCCAAGGCCAACTGGCGGACGCTGTGAAGCAGTGATGAAGGACGAGGTGTCGTCATGTTGATGCCGAAAAAGGTCAAGTTCCGCAAGCAGCAGCGGGGACGCCGCCGGGGAGTGGCGCTGCGCGGCGGGGAGTTGTCGTTCGGCGATTTCGGGCTGCAGGCCCTGGAGCCCGGCTGGATCACCGCCCGGCAGATCGAGGCGGCCCGTATCGCCATGACCCGCCACGTCAAGCGCGGCGGCAAGATCTGGATCCGCCTGTTCCCCGACAAGCCGACCACCAAGAAGCCGGCGGAAACCCGCATGGGCAAGGGCAAGGGGGCGCCGGAGGAGTGGGTGTGCGTCGTCAAGCCGGCGCGCATCCTCTATGAGATGGAGGGGGTTCCGGAGGAGGTGGCGCGGGAGGCGATGCGACTGGCGTCGCACAAGCTGCCGATCCGTACCCGGTTCGTCGTTCGGGGGCAGGTGCGATGAAGACCAAGGAGATTCGCGACAAGTCCATCGAAGAGCTCAGGCGCACCGCGGAAGATCTGCGTGAGCAGCTGTTCAAGCTCAAGTTCCAGAAGGCCACGGGCCAGATCGAAAACCCGGTGAAGATCCGTCTGGTGCGCAAGGACATTGCCCGGGTCGAGACGATCCTGGCTGAGCGTTTGCGGGAGGCGCAGTGAGTCCCATGGAAGCCACGACCAAGGCCCACAAGGCACGCAAGGTTGGCACCGTGACCTCCACCGCGATGGAGAAGACCGTGGTGGTGAAGGTCGATACCCTCGTCATGCACCCCCTCTATCACCGATTCGTGCGCTCCTCTCGCAAGTTCATGGCCCACGACGAGAGTAGTCAGTGCGGGGTCGGCGACAAGGTGCAGATCGTCGAATGCCGCCCGCTGTCGCGCCGCAAGCGCTGGCGGGTAGAGCGCATCATCGAGCGCGCAGTGTGAGGGGGACGTCATGATCCAAATGCAAACCATGCTGACGGTGGCGGATAACTCGGGCGCCAAGAAGCTCATGGCGATCCGCCAGCTGGGTGGCTCCACGGCCGGCCGCTACGCCCGGATCGGGGATGTCATCGTCTGCGCCGTCAAGGAGGCAGCGCCCGACTCGGACATCAAGAAGGGGTCGGTGGTGAAGGCGGTGATCGTGCGGACGCGACGTTCCCAGCGGCGCCGGGACGGGTCGTACATCCGCTTCGACGACAACGCGGCGGTGCTCATCAACGCGCAGCGCGAACCGGTGGGGACGCGGGTTTTCGGTCCGGTGGCGCGGGAGCTGCGCGAGCGGCGGTTCATGAAGATCGTTTCGCTGGCCCCCGAGGTCCTGTGAGGGGCGACGGCACGATGAAGGCGGAGGCGTGAGATGTCTGGCCGTTTGAAGATCAAGAAGGGCGACACGGTGGAGGTCATTGCCGGCAAGGACAAGGGCAAGCGCGGCAAGGTCCTCCGCGTCGAGGTGGGGTCGCGGCGGGTGGTGGTGGAGCGCGTGGCCTTCATCAAGCGCCACACCAAGCCGAACCCGCGGCAAAACGTCAAGGGGGGGATCGTCGAGCGCGAGGCTCCCATCCCCATGGCCAACGTGATGATCGTGTCGCCGGATTCGGGAAAGCTGACGCGGGTGGGTTTCAAGACGCTCGAGGATGGTCGCAAGGTGCGGTTTGCCAAGGCCGACGGCGCGATTCTCGACCAGTAAAGCGAGGGGTGCGATGGCGCGCTTAGAGGAGAGGTACAAGAACGAGGTGATTCCCAAGCTCCGCCGCGAGTTTGGTCTCACCAACCCCATGGCGATACCACGTATCGTCAAGGTGGTGTGTAACATCGGCATCGGGGAGGCGTCCCGGAACGCCAAGCTCCTGGATCAGGCGGTGGACGAGCTGGCCGCCATCACGGGTCAAAAGCCCGTGGTGCGGCGGGCCAAGCGCTCCATCGCCCAGTTCAAGCTGCGGGAGGGGATGCAGATCGGCTGTTCGGTGACGTTGCGCCGGGAGCGCATGTACGAGTTCCTGGATCGCCTGGTCAACATCGCTTTACCCCGCGTGCGCGACTTCCGCGGCCTGCCGCCCAAGGGGTTCGACGGGCGCGGCAACTACACCATGGGGATCAAGGATCACCTCATCTTTCCCGAGGTGGACTACACCAAGGTGGAACACCCCAAGGGGATGAACGTCACCGTGGTGACCACCGCCCAGACCGACGATCAGGCCCGCTTCCTGCTGCAAGAGTTGGGCTTCCCGTTCACGAAGTGAGGAGGACGTCGTGGCTCGTACGTGTTTGATAGCAAAGTCTCAGCGCACTCCCAAGTTCAAGGTGCGCCAGCGTAACCGCTGCCGAGTCTGCGGCCGTCCCCGCGGCTTCTTGCGCAAGTTCCAGCTCTGCCGCGTGTGCTTTCGCAAGTTGGCGCTGGAGGGATACCTCCCCGGCGTCGTCAAGGCGAGCTGGTAGGGGGTAGGCGATGACCATGACCGATCCCATCGCGGACTATCTGACCCGCGTGCGCAACTCGCTGGCCGCGGGCAAGGACCGCTGCGATGTGCCCGCCTCGCGGATCAAGCTGGAGCTGTCCAAGATCCTGCAGGAAGAGGGGTTCATTCGCAGTTTCAAGGTGGTCGACGAAGGGCCGCAGCGCACCTTGCGGGTGTACCTGCGCTACTCCTCCGAAGGCGAACCGGCGATCCATGGGCTGGAGCGGGTCTCTCGCCCGGGGCGCCGGGTGTATCGCGCGGTGGACGATCTCCCCAAGGTGCGGGGTGGCATCGGCGTCGCCGTGGTGTCCACCTCGAAGGGGCTCATGACCGATGCCCGGGCGCGCGAGCTGCGGCTGGGTGGCGAGGTCATGTGCCGCGTGTGGTAGGGGGTGTGACGATGTCGCGAGTCGGAAAGAGCCCGATCCCCATTCCGGCCGGCGTGCAGGTGCACGTGGGCAACGGTGTGGTCCAGGTCAAGGGCGCCAAGGGTTCGGTTCTGCATCCGGTGCCTGACGGTATCGACGTCGCCGTCAAGGGCGAGGAAGTCCTGGTGACCAGGTCCAGTGACGAAGGCCGTTTCCGCGCCCTGCACGGGCTCACCCGGGCGCTGCTCGCCAACGCCATCACCGGCGTCTCGGTGGGCTTCAAGCGGGAGCTGGATATCGTTGGCGTCGGCTACAAGGCCGAACTCAAGGGGCCGCAGGAGATGTCCTTCGCCCTGGGCTACTCCCACACCGTGCTCTACCGCGCCCCCGAGGGCGTGACGCTGGCCTACGACGGCAAGGCCAACCGCGTCACCGTCGAGGGCATCGACAAGCAGAAGGTGGGGCAGGTGGCAGCCGAGATCCGTGCGTTGCGCCCCCCCGACCCCTACAAGGGCAAGGGCGTGCGCTACACGGGCGAAACGTTGAAGTTGAAAGCCGGGAAGACTGGAGCCTAGCAGCCATGGGCCGGATGAACGATCGCAAGCAGAGAAGGCAGCGCATTCGCTATCGCATTCGCAAGGTGGTGAGCGGCACGGCCGAGCGCCCGCGTCTGACCGTGTTTCGTTCGCTGCGCAACGTCTACGCTCAGATGGTGGACGATACCCACGGGGTGACGCTGGTGTCCGCCTCGACGCGCGAACCGGCGCTGCGCGAGGGTCTCTCCCACGGGGGCAACCGAGCCGCCGGCAGGCTGATTGGCCGGACCATCGCCGAGCGCGCCCAGGCCAGGGGGATCACGGCGGCGGTGTTCGATCGCGGTGGCTTCCGCTACCACGGGGTGGTGAAGGAGCTGGCGGAGGCGGCCCGGGAGGCGGGCCTGAAGCTATGAGAGGGGAAGCCGGCATGAGCGAGCGCGACACCCAGTTCGTCGATCACGTGGTGAGCATCAACCGCGTCACCAAGGTGGTGAAGGGGGGCAAGAATTTCTCCTTCTCGGCCCTCGTGGTGGTGGGCGATGGCACGGGCAAGGTGGGATTCGGCACCGGCAAGGCGCGGGAGGTACCCCAGGCGATTCGCAAGGGGACCGAGGCCGCCAAGCGCGCCATGGTCAGCGTGCACCGTGAAGGCACCACCATTCCCCACGAGGTCGTCGGCCGTTTCGGTGCTGGCCGTGTGCTGCTGCGCCCGGCCTCCCCCGGCACCGGCGTGATCGCCGGCGGCGCGGTGCGGGCCATCATGGAAGCGGCGGGCATTGGCGACATCCTCACCAAGTGCCTGGGCAGTACCAATCCTCACAACGTGGTGCGAGCGACCTTCGCGGCGTTGTCCGAGCTCACCACTCGCCAGGCGGCGGCGGCGCTGCGCCAGCCCACCGATGGTGCCGAGGTCGTGGACGAGCCCGAACCGCCCCGCGGTCCCCTGCCGGAGGTGGATGTATGACCCCCTCGCGCAAGCGTCAAGGTACCCCTGCCAAGCTGCTGCGGATCACCCAGATCCGCAGCCGGATCGGCAATCAGGAGCGGGTGGTGAAGGTGCTGACCGACGGGCTCGGCCTGGGCCGCATCGGCTCCACCGTGGTGCTTCCCGATAACGGCTACACCCGCGGCATGATCCTCCGAGTGGCGCACATGGTGCGGGTGGAGGAAGTGGCCGGCGACGTCGCCGCCAACTAGGGTCGGGTGAGGGGAGGAGCGATGGAACTGCACACGTTGACGCCCAACAAGGGGGCTCGCAAGGATCGCAAGCGCGTCGGCCGTGGCCCCGGGTCGGGCAACGGCAAGACGGCGGGGCGCGGGCACAAGGGGGCGGGCTCCCGCTCCGGAACCCGGCAGCGCCGCAACTTCGAGGGTGGCCAGATGCCGCTCGTGCGGCGCGTGCCCAAGCGAGGGTTTACCAACATCTTCCGTGTCGAAATGGCGATCGTCAACGTCGGCCAGCTGGGGCGCTTCCCCGCCGGCTCGGAAGTGACCCCCGAACTGCTGCTGGCCGAGGGCGTGGTGGCCAAGCTGAAGGGGGGGGTGAAGGTGCTCGCCAAGGGTGAGCTCGCCCACCCCCTGACGGTCAGGGCCCACGCCTTCTCGGGCAAGGCGCGGCAGATCATCGAGGCCGCCGGCGGCGCCTGCGAGGTCATCGAGGCATGATCGAAAGCCTGCGCAACATCTTCGCCATCCCCGACCTGCGCAAGCGGGTGCTGTTCACCTTCGGCCTGCTGGCGGTGTACCGGCTGGGAGCGTTCATCCCCACCCCCGGCGTCGACCCGGTGGCGCTGGAGGAGTTCTACCAGCAGGCACGCGGCACCATTCTGGGCATCATGAACCTCTTCTCGGGCGGCGCGCTGGAGCGCATGACCATCTTCGCCCTGGGGATCATGCCCTACATCTCGGCGTCCATCATCCTGCAGCTGTTGACGGTGGTGTGGCCCTACCTGGAGAAGCTGTCCAAGGAGGGTGACGTCGGCCGCAAGAAGATCACCCAGTACACGCGCTACGGCACCGTGGTGCTGTCGGTGGTGCAAGCCATGGGGATCTCCTTCTTCCTGGAGCAGACCTCGGCGCCCGGCGGCGCACCGCTGGTGCCCCATCCGGGGTGGGGGTTCCGCTTCCTGACCGTGCTGTCGCTGACCACCGGCACCGCCTTCGTCATGTGGCTGGGCGAGCAGATCACCGAACGGGGCGTCGGCAACGGCATCTCCCTCATCATCTTCGCCGGCATCGTGGTCGGCCTGCCGCGAGCCATCTTCAATACCATCGAAGACCTGCGGACCGGCAGCATGTCCATCATCGTGGCGGTGTTGTTCGTCGTGTTCGCCCTCGTGGTGGTGGCGGCCATCGTCATGATGGAACGGGCGCAACGCCGCATTCCGGTGCAGTACGCCAAGCGCGTGGTGGGGCGGCGCATGTACGGGGGGCAGAGCACCTACCTGCCGCTGCGCCTCAACACCGGCGGGGTCATCCCGGTGATCTTCGCGGCGTCGATCATGTCGTTCCCCCAGACCATCGGCACCATGATCGACAACGAGGTGACCCGCTACCTCACCCGCGTGCTGGCCTGGGGCGAACCTCTGTATAACCTCATCTACGTGGTGTCGATCATCTTCTTCTGCTACTTCTACACGTCGATCATCTTCAATCCCCAGGACACCGCCGAGAACATGCGCAAGTACGGCGGGTTCATCCCCGGAATCCGGCCGGGGCAGCGCACGGCCGACTTCATCGACACCGTGCTCACGCGCATCACCCTGGTGGGCGCGGTGTACCTGGCGCTGGTGGCGATCCTGCCGGAAATCCTCATTGCCGGGTTCAAGGTGGCCACCATCCCCTTCATCGGTCCCACCCTGGACGCCTTTCTGCCGCGCTGGTTCACCGAAGGTCTGGGCGTCAAGTTCTTCTTCGGCGGCACCTCTCTGCTGATCGTCGTCGGTGTGGCCATGGACACCGTGCAACAGATCGAGGCGCAGATGGTCATGCGCCACTACGATGGGTTCGTCAAGGGACGCCGCATACGAGGACGGAGGGGGTGAGGAGATGATGGTCTCTCGATCCGTGGACGTGGTGCTGCTGGGCCCGCCGGGGGGCGGCAAGGGAACCCAGGCGAAGCGGCTGACGGCGGCGTTCGACCTGCTGCACCTGTCCACCGGTGATCTGCTGCGGGATGAGGTGAAGCGGGCCACGCCACTGGGCATCGAGGCGCAGGGGTACATGCAGCGCGGCGAGCTGGTGCCCGACGAGCTGGTGGGCAAGATGCTCATGGGCCGGCTGCACTCCCAGCAGGCCGGCTCGGGCTGCGTGTTCGACGGCTATCCCCGCACCCTGGCGCAGGCTGCGCTGCTGGACGGGCTGCTGGCCGAGCTGGGGCGGCGGGTGGACGTGGCGCTCTACATCAACGTTCCGGACGAGGAGCTGCTGGCTCGCCTCACCGGCCGGCGCTCCTGCCCGGCCTGCGGGGCCGTCTTCCACGTGGTGCACAACCCCCCCAGGCAGGAGGGGATCTGCGACGCCTGCGGTGGTACCCTGGTGCAGCGCGCCGACGATCGCGAGGATGTGATCCGGGAGCGGCTGCGGGTCTACCACGAGAGCACCGCGCCCCTGCTGGGTTTCTACCGCTCGCGCGGCAACCTCGCCGAGGTGCAGGGGGTGGGTTCTCCCGACGCCATCTTCGAGGAGTTGCGCGCGGCCATGGGGCGGCTGAAGCGGTGATGGTCCTGAAGTCCTCCGCCGAGCTGGAGATCATGCACGAGGCCAACGCCATCGTGCTGGGGACTCTCAAGGTGGTGGCGGAGGCCGCCCGGCCGGGAGTGTCGACGGCGCGGCTGGATGAGCTGGCGGAGGAGTACATTCGCAGCCACGGTGCGCTGCCGGCATTCAAGGGGTACCGGGGCTTTCCGGCCACCCTGTGCACCTCGGTCAACGACGTGATCGTGCACGGGATCCCCTCGCCGCGCCATCGCCTGAAGGAAGGCGATGTGCTCTCCGTGGACTGCGGCGTCATCTGGAAGGGGTACTACGGCGACGCCGCCGTCACCGTGCCGGTGGGGGCCATCAGCCCCGAAGCCCAGGCTCTTCTCCAGGTGACCCGGGAATGCCTGCAGCGGGCGGTGTCGGTGGCCCGTCCCGGCCGGCGGCTGTCGGACATCGGTGAGGTCATCCAGACCCACGCCGAGCGTCACGGCTACGGGGTGGTGCGGGAGTTCGTCGGTCACGGCATCGGGCGGGCGCTGCACGAGGACCCCCAGGTGTATAATTTCGGCCCCGCCGGTCGTGGGCCGGAGCTGCGGCCGGGTTTGGTGCTGGCCATCGAGCCGATGATCAACCAGGGGGCTTCCGGGGTCGTCATCGATGACGACGGCTGGACAGCCCGGACCGAGGACGGTAAGCTTTCCGCCCATTTCGAGTACTCGGTGGCCGTGACCCACAACGGCCCCTGGGTGCTCGGGCTGGATCGGACGTAAGGAGCGGGAATGGCGAAAGAGGAGGCCATCGAGGTCATGGCCACCGTGGTGGAGAGCCTGCCCAACGCGGTTTTCCGCGTCGAGCTGGAGAACGGACACGAGGTGCTGGCCCACATCTCGGGCAAGATGCGCAAGCACTTCATCCGCATCCTCCCGGGCGACAAGGTACTGGTGGAGCTCTCACCCTATGACCTGACGCGTGGTCGGATCGTCTACCGCTACAAGTGACGGATGAGGGGCTGCAACGGTGTGGTGCTGCAGAGGCAGGAAGGTAGAAAGTCATGAAGGTTCGTTCTTCGGTTCGTAAGATCTGCGCCAAGTGCAAGATCGTCGTTCGCAGGGGGGTCATCCGGGTGATCTGCGAGAACCCCAAACACAAGCAGCGGCAGGGCTGACAGGGAGGGCTTGAAAGGTGGCACGCATCGCTGGCGTCGATCTGCCCGCCAACAAGCGGGTGGAAATCGGTCTCACATACATCTACGGCATCGGCCGCTCCTTGTCGGCGCAGATCTTGAAGCAGGCGAATGTCGACCTGGGCGTCAAGGTGAAGGATCTCTCAGAAGACGAGATTCGCCGCATCACCCGCACCCTGCAGGACGGCGACTACCACGTGGAAGGTGACCTGCGCAAGGACGTCGCCATGAACATCAAGCGCCTGATGGAGATCGGTTCCTATCGGGGGATCCGGCACCGGCGCAGCCTGCCCGTGCGCGGTCAGCGCACCCACACCAACGCCCGCACCCGCAAGGGTCCGCGCCGGGCGACCGTGGCCAAGAAGAAGAAGGCAACCAAGAAATAGGTAGGCACGAGGATGGCAAAGACGACCAAAGTCGCGAAGAAGAAGGTCCGCCGGCGCGAGCGCAAGAACGTCCCGCACGCCGTGGCGCACATCCAGTCAACGTTCAACAACACCATCGTGACCATCTGCGATGCCACAGGCGGGGCGCTGTGCTGGAGCTCTGCCGGGCGGATCGGCTACAAGGGGTCGCGCAAGGGCACGCCGTACGCGGCGCAGCTGGCGGCTCGCAACGCCGCCGAGCAGGCGCAGGACCATGGCGTCCGCTCCGTGGACGTGGAGATCAAGGGGCCGGGAGCGGGTCGCGAATCGGCGATCAGGGCACTCGCTGCGACGGGGTTGGAGATCAAGAGCATCAAGGACGTCACCCCGATCCCGCACAACGGATGCCGTCCGCCCAAGCGGCGGCGGGTGTAAGGAGGGAGTTCCGTGGCCAGGTATCACGAGCCGGTGTGCCGGTTGTGCCGCCGAGAAGGCATGAAGTTGTTCCTCAAAGGGGAGCGCTGCTTCAAGGAGAAGTGCGCGGTGGAGCGCCGCTCCTACGCGCCGGGCCAGCACGGGAAACGGCGCAACAAGATGCAGCCCTACGGCTTGCAGCTGCGCGAGAAACAGAAGGTGCGGCGGGTCTATGGCGTGCTGGAGAAGCAGTTCCGCCGCTACTTCGCCGAGGCCGCCCGGCAGAAGGGGGTGACCGGCGACAACCTGCTGCGCCTGCTGGAGCTGCGCCTCGATAACGTGGTCTACTCCTTGGGCTTCGCCTCCTCGCGGGCGCAGGCCCGCCAGCTGGTGCGGCACGGCCATGTGCTGGTCAACGGCCGCCGCGTGGACGTGCCGTCGTTCCAGGTCCGGCCCGGGATGGAAGTGGCGCTCAAGGAGCAGATGCGCACCAACGTGTTCGTGGTGGACGCCCTCGACACCGCCCAGGGCAGGGGCGTGCCCGCCTGGCTGGAGCTGGACGCCGAGGGGTTCAGGGGTAAGGTCCTGGCCGAGCCCAAGCGCGAGGATATCCGCCTGCCCATCCAGGAGCAGCTCATCGTCGAGCTGTACTCGCGGTAAGGAGGTTGCTCATCATGGCGGGTCTCGAACTGCACAAGCCGGCCTCGGTGATTCCCGAGGGCGAGGTGACGGCTACCTTCGGGGCGTTTTCAGCGCAGCCCTTCGAGCGGGGCTGGGGGGTCACCGTCGGTAACTCGTTGCGCCGCATCTTGCTGTCGTCCGTGGAGGGAGCCGCCGTGGTTGCCGTGCGTTTCGCCGGAGTCAGCCACGAGTACGACTCCATCCCGGGGGTCATGGAGGACGTCACCGACCTCATTCTCAACCTCAAGCGGGTGCCGCTGCGGGTGCACGGCGCCGAGGAAGTTCGCGCCACTCTGCGCGGCAGCGGCCCAGGGGTTCTCACCTCCAGCGCCATCGAGGGCGGGTCGAGCCTCGAGGTGGTGGATCCCGGAATGTACCTCGCCACCCTCTCCGACGAGGGGCAGGTGGACGCGGAGCTGGTCATTCGCCGGGGACGCGGCTACGTTCCCGCCGACGAACTGAAGAGCGATGAGCTGGGGGTGGGTTTCATCGTCCTGGACGCCGCCTTCTCCCCCGTGCGCAAGGCCAACTTCAAGGTCGAGGCGGCGCGGGTCGGTCAGGCCACCGACTACGAGAAACTGATCCTGGAGGTGTGGACCAACGGCGCCACGACACCCCAGGCGGCGGTGGCGCAGGCGGCGCGGTTGCTCGCCGATCATCTGCCGCTCTTCACCCGGCTGGCGGAGTCAGGGGCGGCGGAAGCCGCTCCCCAGAGTGACGATGCCCTGGATCGGGACATTGACACGCTGGAGCTGGGTGGTCGCATCACCAACCTGCTGCGCAACGCCGGGGTGCACACCGTGCGCGAGCTGGTCACCCGTGGCGAGGACGAGCTCACCACCGCTCCCGGTTTCGGCAAGAAGGCGCTCAACGAGGTGCGCGAGCGCCTGGAGGGCTTGGGGTTGTCGTTGGGGATGCGCTTCGACCTTCCCAGGTAACGTTGGAGGAGAGCGATGAGACACAACATGGCCGGACGGAAACTGGGGAGGACCTCGGAGCACCGGCGGGCCTTATTTCGCAATCAGCTGCGCTCGTTGATCCAGCACGAGCGGATCATCACCACCCTGCCCAAGGCCAAGGAGCTCAGGCCGATCATCGAGCGGATGATCACCAAGACTCGCATGGCCAACGGGGTGCACGCCCGCCGGCTGGTGGGCCGCTGGGTGGCCGACCGGGACCTCATCAAGCGCCTGTTCACCGAGATCGGGCCGCGTTTTGCGAGCCGTCCCGGTGGCTACACCCGCATCGTCAAGCTGGGACCGCGCAAGGGCGACGGCGCCGAGCTGGCGATCCTCGAGCTGGTGGACTACAAGCTCCCCACGGTCAAGAAGGAGAAGAAGAAGGCCAAGGGGGAGGAGGGGGCCGAGGGGCGCGAGGCCAAGGATCAGGGCGACCTCTCGAAGAGGTAAAGCCCGCCCGGCGGCTCGACCGCCCCACAAAAGACGCCTCTGCTCTGCCATCTCGCGGCATCGATACAGGCGGGGGCGAGCTGCGCCGGTGAAGCCAGCAGGAAGGTCCTTCCTCTGCCCATCTCTCCGGTCAACGCCCGTTGCAGGTCGTCGCATGCCTGCTCCCCGACCAGGGGATAGGCCCTCACGGTAGGTTCGAAGTACTGCAGGTAGTCGTCGAGGTTCTCCAGGGGTCGAGGGGGGTGGAGGAGGTACAGCCTCGCCTTCTGGGCTGGGTCGCGGGGAGTGAGCCTTCGCCACCATTCGATGAAGGCGAAAACCTCTCCCCGCCCGCGATCGGCGAGGGCGTCCCGGTGGACCACCCCGGCGGTGACTGCCAGTCCGGCCAGCACCGCGACCAGGGCGCAGGTGGTGCGACGACCTGGTGGGAGCAGCCGTCGCCCCAGGAGGGCGATGAGGGCCGCCCAGACGGGCGCAGCCACCAGCGCCCGGTGCAGGCGGAAAGGGACCCCGTACCAGACGTACCCCTTGAGGGAGACGGCGGCAAGGAAGACGGCGACGATCCACGCCGCGACCGACGCTGCCCGCACCCCGACAACGCCCGCCAGGGCGATGAGGAGGGCGGCCAGGAGGAATCCGGTCGCCAGGTTCGAGGCCACGAAGTGGGGATCCACCGCCCGAACGGCGACCGAACGGAAGGCCTCGCCGAGGTCGGCGAGCACCTCCGCCGGCGAGCGTTCTCCCCAGAGGGCGAGATCCTTCCGGTACAGGAGGGAGCAAAGCGTCGAAACCGCGCTGCCGGCAGCCACCGCCGCGGCGGTGCGGCGCAGGCCGGGGGGGAGGCGGCGGTCGAAGGAGAGCGCCGCGAGCCACCCCAGCGCCAACCCCACGCTGGCCAGCGCCGGGGTGTAGGCGTGCGCCAGCAGGAGCACCACCAATCCGGTGAGCCACAGATCCAGGAGGCGCCGCTGCCGGTGGGTGGAGAGAGCCATGCCCACCAGCATGAGGGTGAGGACGGCGGGTAGCACGCTCTGCTCGAAGGAGACAGCGAAGAAGTGGAGGAAATGGAAGTTGCCCAGCAGCGCCAGGGCCATGGCGGACAGCTGGGGGGCCAGGGGGTTGCTGCCCAGGTGGACCAACAAACCGCGGGTGAAGATCGCCACCCCCGCCACGAAGGCGAGGGCACTGCCCAGGTGGAGCCCCAGCAGTGAGCGCCCGAAGAGCAGGGTGGATGCCACCGAGGGCAGGTACTGGCGGGCCGGGTAGCCGAACAGGCAGTCGCTGGTGAACCCCCGGCTCGGGGATTCGCTCAGGGCCAGGAGGGCGCATCCCACCTCCTGGGTGGTTTCCCCGTGCAGGGTGCGAGGGTCGGTGAGGTGGGCGAGGGCAATGGCGCTCACCGCCGCGGCGGCGGCGAGGGGCAGCAGCAGGGCGGGGCGATCCGTGGCCTTGCGGACCAGATCGACGACGGCACCGACCGCCGCCACGGCGATGGCGACCCAGATGCCCGCCCACGTCGCCAGGCCCGCCGCCCCCGCACCCGGGGTCAGCAGGGCCAGGACATCGACAACCACGGCGGCGCCGAACAGGGCCGCGAGCAGGACGGTCACCGGATCAGTCTACCCCGGCATCCAGCTCCACCGGCCGGGCAGCGGCGAGATACAGGGCGTTGAAGAGGAGCTTGAAGGTGCGGTGGGTCTGGGCGCGGTTGGCCGGCTTGCCGCCGATCAGCAACACGGTGCCCTTACCCACGCCCACCTCGACGATGGCGGCGCGCCTTGCCAGCAGCGCCTCCCCCTCGAGGTAGCCCGACACCAGGACGTCGCGGCGGTCCTCGGGGTAGCGGGCGATCACCCGGCGGCGCACGCCCGGCTCCGGCAGACGGGTGGCGAAGGCGGGGGACTCGTCCACGTAGAGAACTTCGTCGCTGCGCATCCCCCAGCTCAAGGGGTGCTCCCTTTCCATGAGGACGCGGACGCTGGTTCCCGGAGCCGAGAACACCTCCGGCTCGACCCGCGCCAGCACGTTGTTCACCGGCAGGCCGAACAGCTCGATGGCGTATTCGGTGGAGGCGTTGACCGCCACCAGGGACCCGCCCGCCTTCACCCAGGCCACCAGCGCCTCACCCCCTTCACGGCCGACCCCGGCGCGGTATTCGGGGGGCATGGCCGACTCGCCACCCCGCAGGGCAGCCGCCCCGTCCCGGATGACGGCGGCACCGACGTCCGGCAGGATGACCGCGTCAAGCCCCAGCGTCGCGAGCTGGCGCACCTCCTCCGGGCGCAGCGCACGATGGTTGAACTCGTAGCGGTCGAGCAGCAGACGGGTCCACCCCTCGTCCATGGAGGCGGTCCACGGCCGGAACAACCCCACCCGCGGGGCCTTGAGTCGCCACGCCCCACCTGCAGGGGGCGCGGCCAGCGGCTGGGGCGAGAGGCGCAGGCTGGCCGGATCGGCGGTCAGCAGGGCGCGAGCGGCGTTGCCGGGGGGAAACCACACCCGCCCGGGGCGGTCCTCTCCCGCTCCGCCCACCCAGTACACCTCGCCGCCC
>JABRVY010000205.1:0-7617 GCA_039961755.1 Acidobacteriota bacterium
CCGCCGACGTCGTGGTGGTGGAAGGCACCTACGGGGCGGCGGTGCGGCCGCGCCCCCACCGCCCGCGGGTGGAGCAGTTCCGCGCCGACGTGGCGGGGGCCCTGGCGGCGGGGCGGCTGGTGTGGATCCCCGCCCTGGTCCTGGACCGCACCCAGAAGGTGCTGCACGTCCTGGAGCAGGGCATGCGGGAGGGGCGCCTGCCCCGGGTGCCGGTGTACGTCCCCTCCCCCACCGCCCGGGCCGCCTGCCGCCTGTGGGAGGAGCTGGCGGCGGGCCGGCACCACTGCAAAGATTTCCTTCCCTCTTTGGCGGGCACGGCCCTCTTCCCCCCTTACCGGGAGGAGCTGCCCCGCGCCGAGAAGCTGCGCGGCCCGGCGGTGCTGGTCACCGCCAGCGGCATGATGCACGTGGGGGTGAGCGCCGACCTGCTGCCGCACCTGCTGCCGCGGGAGGACGTCTTTCTCGCCATCGTCTCCTACCAGGACCCGGCCACCCCGGGGGGCAGGCTGCTGGCCGGCCAGAACCCCCTCCGCTGGGGGGGCAGGAGCGTCCCGGTGCGAGCCACCTGGCGCCGGTACGACGTCTTCTCCGGCCACGCCGACCAGCAGGACCTGCTGCGCCTGCTCGCCCGCCATCGCCCGAGCCGCATCCTCCTCAACCACGGGGAGCCCGGGGCCCTCGAGGCCCTGGCCGCCGCCCTGCGCCAGGCCGGCTTCAGCCGGGTGGAGGTCCCCCAGGCGGGCCGCCAGTACCCCCTGCCGTAGAGCAGCCGCCGCCCATCCCTGTGGCCGCGTCCGTGACCGTGTCCCGTGACCGTGACCGTGACCGTAACCGTGTCGGTGTCCGTGGCCGTGTCGGTGTCCGTGGCCGTGTCCGAGTCCGTGACCCTGGCCGTGACCGTGACCGTCGCCGTGGCCGTGCCTGTGTCCCTGGGTGCGCGGGCCTCCGGCCCGCCCTCACAGTCGGTGCGGGTTGCCACGCCCGGCCCGGTGCCCGTTCCCGTGCTCGTGTCGGGGGCCGTGCCCGTGGGGGTGTCGGGGTCTCCAAGGCGGCGTGGCCTCGTGGTGTTCGGCTGTGGGGGTAGCGCCCGGGGGCGGGCGCTGTCAAGGGCTGGCGCCGGCCTTCGGCCGGTGGCTGACGCCACCCTGTGCCAGCGCCCGCCCCCGGGCGCTTGAGGGGGTGGTATGAACACCACTCGGACCACGCCGCCCCCGCCGACCCCGAACCGTTCCCTTACCGCCCACGAGCTGGCCCTCCAGGCCGCCGGCGCTGCCGTCGCCCTGGCCCTCGGGCTGCCGGCCCCGCTCAAGACGCTGGGGGACCAGCTCATCCGCTCCGCCTCCTCGGTGCCCGCGAACCTGGCCGAAGGTGCCGGACGAGCCGGGCGCGACCGGCAGCACCACTGGCGCATCGCCTACGCCTCGGCCCTGGAGGCCGACAGCCACCTGCGGCTGATCCTGGCGTCCGGCGCGGTGGATGCCGCCGCAGCGCAGCGCGCCATCGAGCTCTTCGACCGTGTCCGGGCGCTGACGTGGAGGCTCATTCACCCCCGCCGGTAACGGTAACGGGGCCCGTGACCGTGTCCGTCACCGTGACCGTGTCGGTGCCCGTGACTTGGTCCGTGACCGTGGCCGTGGCCGTCACCGTGTCGGCGTCCGTGTCGGTGTCCGTGGCCGTGTCGGTGTCCGTGGCCGGGCCGGTGTGGGCGTGTCCTTCGTCGGAGTATTGCCCGGACCTCCTCGGCGTGCTGCGGCCCCCGGCGGCAGACTTTCGTGGCTACCTTGCCCGTTCCTCCATGCCCACTACCAGTCTTTCCCAGAGGCGGGGCGGCAGCCATGCCGCGCAGCGATGGGCCCAGCCCGTCACCTCGGCGTCGCTCCCCAAAGTCTTTAGCGTGACTCCCTTCCGTGCGCGTCGATCCCGCTCGGCCTACACCTCCCCCACCCCGGGCCGGCCCTGCATCGCCACCCTCCTCTCCGTTCCTCCACCAGCAGCCTTTCCCCGTCATCCCCTCCCTCGGGCAGATTCTTACGTGAGGCAACGATCCACCCTCGGGTAGATTCTTGATGAGGCAACTCGGGGGCTTGACAAGAGAGAGAGAGAGAGAATGCACGACGCATCCGGATGACGAAGAAAAGCGAAAGGAGTGAAGCGATGCGTCGAGGAATCGGACTCGTATTGGCGATCGTGGCGGTGGTCGTGGGCAGCGGTGAGGCCGGGGGCTGGGATTGCTGGGGCGGCTGGGATCCCAATCAGACCTGCACCTCGCAGGCGTCCTCGTGCGGTGCCTGCCAGGGCTGCTGTACGATGATTTTCGACTGTCGGGTCCTGAAGGGCAGGAACTACCATATAGCCATGAGCGAGTACGCCGCGTGCAGTGGTCATTGTCTCACTGACTAGTGCAGCTGAGGGAAAGGAGCAGCCATGGCCTGGGTCATGACAGGCGCGAGCTGGGCGGTGGTGGCGGCGCTGGCCCTGGGGGGCAACCCGACGCCGCGCCCCAAGCCGCTCATCGACAAGACGAAGCCCGTCCGCATGGAGCAACTCTTCGCGTTGCGGCAGGGCGACCGGGAGGTGGCGCAGGTGTGTTCCTCCTCTCGCCTGGTCCTCGACGATTCGGCGCGCGAGCAGGCGAAGGAGGACTTTCACCGCATCCTCGTACGCTTCGTCGATGGCACCAGGGTGGCCTTCTACTCCATCGGCGACTACCGGAACCCGAAGTTTGCCCTCGTGCAGACGTTGATGGTGGACGCCAACGAGGGCACCTGGGTCCTGCTCACCGCCCGGCAGAAGACCACTGGCCCGGGCTACGGGGCCATCCGGGCGGTCGACGAGAAAGAGAACGCCAACCTCTTGGTCAGGTTTGAAACGCGCTCCCTGCGCCTCACCCCGGAGTCCTCCGACGCCTTCCCCACCGGCAAGGGGAGCGAGGTGCTGCGCACCGCGGAGCCGCAGCTGGTGGAGTTGCTGCAGAAGATCCGGCAGGCGTTCCCCCGCCGGGGCGACGCGAGCATGGCGCGCGCCATCCCCGACGAGATGGCCCGCCTCTTGCAGCTGCCCGACACCGCGCCGTGTACGGACTGCACGATAGAACGGCTGCGCCACGCCGTCGCCAACGAAGACGACGAGGGGAAGCCCGCCCCGCCCCTCGACCCCGAATTCGAGGCGGCCTTCGGGAAGTGGGCCAGCTGGCGCGAGTTGCCCCGCCTGAAGGGGAACTAGACGCCTCCCCCCGCCGCGCGGGCGCAGGCCGGCCGCGGCTTGCCGTGCGCGAGCAAAGCCCCGGTCGTGCCGCTCTCGCCCGTCACCGCCCCGAGAGGCCGGCCCTGCCGCGACGGCCCGTCGGGATGCGGTGCCGATCGTCAGAGCGGCTCGAAGCGGCCCTGGAAGAAGCGCAGCTTGGCCGGCTCGTAGACGAAGCGCAGCCCGCGGATGTCGTGCCGGCGCTGGTAGAGGCGGATGATCCCCTCGGCCACCGCTCGCATGTGGTCGTTGGTGTACACCCGGCGGGGGATGGTGAGGCGCACCAGCTCCAGGGCGGGGCGGTAATTCTCCCCCGTCTCGGGGTTGCGCCCCTTGGAGACGTTGCCCCGCTCCATGGCGCGCACCCCGGTTTCCACGTAGATCTCCGCCGCCAGCCGCTGGGCGGGGTACTCGTCCTGGTCGATGTGGGGCAAGAAGCGCTTGACGTCGATGAAGATGGCGTGGCTGCCAGGGGGGGTGACGATGGGCACCCCGGCCTCGGTGAGCAGCCGCCCCAGGTAGGCGGTCTGGGCGATGCGGGAGCGGATGTAGCGGTCGTCCAGCATCTCCTCGATCCCCCGGGCGATGGCGGCCAGATCGGCGGTGGGCAGCCCCCCGTCGGTGACGTGGCCCTCGTAGATGCGCAGCATGTCTTCGGCGCGGCGGGCCAGTTCGGGGTTGTCGCGGAACGCCAGGATGCCCCCGATGTTGATGAGGAAGTCCTTCTTGCCGCTCACCGTGCAGCCGTCGCCGTAGAGCATCATCTCGCGCACGATGTCCTCCACCTTGACGGCGCGGTAGCGGGGGTCGTGCAGCTGGATCATGCAGGCGTTTTCCACCACCCGGGTGGCGTCGAAGTAGATGGGGATGCCGCGGGCGCTGCAGTACTGGTACACCTCCCGCATGTTGTCCATGCTCACCGGCTGCCCACCGGCCATGTTCACGGAGTGCTCGAAGGAGACGTAGGCAATCTGCTCCGCCCCGTGCCGGCGCACCAGCTCATCCAGCTTGCCGAGGTCGATGTTGCCCTTCCAGGGGAAGTCGCTCGAGGGGTCGTGGGCCTCGTCGACGATGACGTCGGCGAACACCCCCCCCGCCAGCTCCTGGTGCAGCTTGGTGGTGGTGAAGTACATGTTGCCGGGCACCAGTTGCCCCGGGCGGATGCAGCACTGGCTCAGGATGTGCTCGGCGGCCCGCCCCTGGTGGGTGGGGATGATGTGGCGGTAGCCGAAGAGGGACTGCAGCCGTTCCACCAGACGGCGGTGCTCTTCGCTTTCGGTGCAGCAGGCGCGGGCGGCGTCGTAGGCGGCCCACTGGTCGGTGCTCATGGCCGAGGTGCCGGAGTCGGTGAGCAGGTCGATGGTGACGTCGGCGGAGCGCAGCAGGAAGGTGTTGTAGCCGGCGGCGCGGATGGCCCGCTGCCGCTCCTCCCGGCTCAAAGTGGCCACCCGCTCGATGGTGTGGATCTGGTAGGGGAAGGTGTCGAACTCGAAGGTCTCCAGGGAGGGGAAGGTCCAGTGGTAAGCCATCTCGTCCCGCCAGGTTCCGACGGCGGCCACCTGCAGGGGGGCGATGCGCTCCCGCTGCCGGGCGAGGCCTGAGATGGCATCGGCGATCTGGTCCAGCTGCTCGTTGGTGAGCGCCAGGCGGGGGATCTGCACCGGCACCAGGGCGTCCCGCCCCACCAGCCCGTGGGCGAAGGCGCGCACCCCGGAGGAGAGGTAGAGCGCCGCCGAGAAGGTGTCCTGGGCGGTCTCCCCGGCCTGGGGGAGGAGCTCGGCGGCGCGCAGGTAGGCGCCGTCGCAGCCCCGCTCCAGGGGCACCCCGCCCGCCTCCAGGCGGCGGCAGAAGCGCTCGGTCTGGTGCATCACCCAGTGCACCTCGGCCTCGTCGCACATCTCCTGGATGCCGCGGGCCAGCACCTCCATGGTGCGGCCGGCCATCCCCCCGTAGGTGTGCAGCCCCTCGTAGACCACCACCTCGTTCATGAACTTCTCGTGCACCGCCGGGATGTCAGTGGTGAGCACCCCGCCGGTGTTGCACTTGGGGTCCTGCGCCCCGTCGAGCTGGAAGATGTGGGTGGTCTTGACGATCTGCTTGACGATCTCGGCGATGGAGCGGTCGGAAAAGCCCGCCTCGTGGCGCTGGATGGCGAAGGCGTTCTCGATCACCCGGGAGCCGTCGCAGATCACCTTGACCCCGAAGCGGTCGGCGAGCTCCCGCACCGCCGTCAGGTTGTGCAGGCTGAAAGGGTAGCGGCCGTCGGCGAAGGCCTGCAGCCCCACCAGGGCGACGTTGCCCTCCTCCAGCAAGCGGCGCAGGGCCTCGAGGTCCAGGTTGCCG
The DNA here is from genome assembly GCA_039961755.1 of Acidobacteriota bacterium. Classification (GTDB taxonomy): domain Bacteria; phylum Acidobacteriota; class Thermoanaerobaculia; order Thermoanaerobaculales; family Thermoanaerobaculaceae; genus CALEVZ01. The sequence continues at coordinate 5,587 of JABRVY010000205.1, forward strand.
GTGAAGATCTCCTGACTGCGGTCGCGCACGTCGGGGTAGGCGATCCCCAAGGCCTGGAACTGGTCCATGCGGGTGCGGGCGTTGGAGGGCAGGACGGAGCCCCGGGGGACGAGGGTGGCCACCACCAGCTTCACGCACCCCAGCACGTTGTGGGTGGGGCAGACGTAGGTGTGGCCCAGCACCTCCTGCACCGCCCGCTCCAGCACCTCGAAGTTGCGGGAGCCGGCGTAGGCCTCGTCGCCCACCAGCTGCCCGGCCAGCTGCTCCTGGGAGAAGGCCGAGGTGCCCAGGGAGCACATGTCGAAGGTGACCTGGGTGGGGGTGAGGCGGAAGACGTTGAAGCGAGCCTCGGCCAGGTAGCGCTTGCGCTGCTCCAGGGTGGGAAAGGCCAGCAGGCGCACCGTCTTGATCTTGTGGGGTTCGTGGGGGACCATGGGCGAGCTCCTTTCGGCTGCACCGCCGCCCTGCCGGCGGCGGCGGGGGGAACACCTCCGGAGGGCGTAGTCTACCCTGGACTCGATCTGGGGCGGTGGTCACCTCCCGGGGGGAAGACCCGGGCCAACGGCGACAGTGACCCGGCGGGTGGGTTCGCTTGCTCAGACCTCGAGATCGTCCCCCTCCCCACCACCCGGTTCGACTTCTCCGGTCGGCTCCCCCAACGGCAGCCCCAGCACCTGCGCCGCCTCGGCGCCGGGCAGCTGCTCCACCACCTTCAGCCGCCGCTCCATGGCCCGGGAGCGCTTGCCCGTCTCGTCGATGGTGTTGCTGGCGGTGTGCAGCTGCCGCTTGACCTTCTCCAGCACCGCCCCGAACTTGCCGAACTCGGTCTTCACCGCGCCCAGGATGCGCCACACCTCCGAGGCGCGCTGCTCGATGGCCAGGGTCTGGAACCCCATGCGCAGGCTGGAAAGGATCGCCGCCAGAGTGGTGGGGCCGGCCACCACCACGCGAAAGACCCGCTGCAGCTCCTCCACCAGCGCCGGCTGCCGCAGCACCTCGGCGTAGAGGCCCTCGGTGGCCAGGAACATGATGGCGAAGTCGGTGGTCGCCGGGGGCTGGACGTACCTGTCGCGGATGTCCCGGGCCGCCAGCCGCACCGCCCGGGCGAGCCCATCGAGAGCCGCCTGCACCGCCTCGGCGTCCCCCCGCTCCGCCGCCGCCTGCAGCCGCAGGTAATCCTCCTGGGGGAACTTGGAGTCGATGGGCAGCCACACCTGGGCGTGGGGATCGTCCCTGGGGCCGGGCAGCCGCACGGCAAACTCCACCCGTTCCGCCGAGCCGGGGCTGACGGCCACGTTCCTGGCGAACTGCTCCGGGGTGAGCAGTTGCTCCAGGAGGGCGCCCAGCTGCACCTCCGCCCAGGTGCCGCGCACCTTGACGTTGGTGAGCACCCGCTTGAGGTCGCCCACGCCGGTTGCCAGCGTCTGCATCTCCCCCAGCCCCTTGTGCACCGCCTCCAGCCGATCCCCCACCAGCTTGAACGACTCCCCCAGGCGTCTTTCCAGGGTGTCCTGCAGCTTCTCGTCCACCGTGCGGCGCATCTCCTCGAGTTTCTTCTCGTTCCCCTCCTGCAGCTCCCTCACCCGACCATCCACCGTGGTGCGGATGCGCTCCAGCGCCGCCTGGTCGGACTCGATCAATTCTTTCAATTGTTTAGCCATCTCCTCCAGACGCTGCTGCTGCACCGCCCCCACTTCCGCCAGGGTCGCCCTCACCGCCTCCCGCATCACCGCCAGGCCGTCGGACGCCTCCCTCCGCATCGCCTCCAGCTTGCCCTCGTTGCCCTCCTGCAGCTCCCGGATGCGCTGGTCTACCGTGGCCCGGATGCGCTCCAGCGCCGTCTGATTGGCCCCGATCAGCTCCTGGAGGCGACGGGTCATCTCGCCCAGGTGCAGACTCTGGGCAGCGGCGGTCGATTCGATGCCCGCCCGCAGCGTCGCCGCCACCTCCTCGCGCAGCTCCCGACTGCCGGAGCGCGCCTCCTCGCGGCCGGCACGCAGCTCCTCCCGCACCTCCCGCCCCACTCCTCCC
>JABRVY010000206.1:0-11104 GCA_039961755.1 Acidobacteriota bacterium
CCACCACCAGGGTGTCCTCCCCCGCCGCCAGCAGCTCCCGCGCCAGGGTGGTGGCATGCCCGGGGGCGGCGGTGAAGCTCATGGGAACGTCCAGCCCGGCGCGGCGGAGGCGCGGCGCCAGCCGTGGCCATCGCCGCCCCAGCTTCCCCCCCGCCGCCGCCGGGTTGACGATCAGGTGCATCGAGAGAGTATAGCCAAGGGAGGTCCCCCGGCGACGCCGTGGCGGTGACCGCGTCTGTGTCCGTGCCGGAGTCAGTGTCAGTGACCGTGTCCGTGCCCGTGTCCGTGCCTGGGTGCGCGCGCCTCCGGGCCCGCACCGAGAGCCGGCGCGACCCGCAACGACCAAAGCAGTGACCGTGACCGTGTCGGTGACTGTGGCCGTGACCGAGTCCGTGTCGGTGCCAGTGACCGTGTGGGGGTCCGAGTCAGCGCCTGAGTTGGGGCCCGCGGCGGCCTCAACAGGCCTCACAGGGGCGCACACAGGACCGCCGGGCCCCGAGGCGGTCCCCGTTTCACCCCTTCCGGGCCCCGAGTGTCGCGTTTTGCATCACCCATGTGGGTGATGACACGCCCCCGCACCGGGTGCTACCCATGTATCAGCTTTGTGGTCGCACACCGTGGACGACGTGCCGCGGAGAAGGGAGGTGGCCATGCAGGCGCTGGTGCTGGGCGGCGGCTCCATCAAGGGCGCATTCCAGGCGGGGGCCATCGCGGAGGTGCTGGCGCGGGGGTACGCGCCCCGCATCATCACGGGGATCTCGGTGGGGGCCTTGAACGGCGCCTTCCTCGCCGAGCGCGCCGGCCGCGCCGCCCCGGGATCGGTGGACTGGCCGTCCCTCGGCGCGGAGCTGGAGCAATTCTGGAAGGCCAACGTCAAAAAACCCGACGACATCATCGAGGTGCGGTCCAAGGGTAAGGTCGCGCTGTCGGCGCTGTTTGCCCGCTTCGATGGTCTCGTCAAGACCGACCGGCTCAAGGCGCTGGTCAGAAAGGAGCTCAACGAAGACAACATCCGCAACTCACCCGTGGCGTTCTATGCCGGCTCGGTGAACCTGGCCGACGGGGAAATCGTCTACGCCCACCGGGGCTTTCCCGACCTCCTGGACTACGTCATCGCCTCCACCGCCATCCCCATCATGATGCCCATCTCCATGATCGGCAACCGCCCCTACTACGACGGCGGCATGCGCGACATCGCGCCCTTGAAACAGGCCATCGACGCCGGGGCGAGCGAGATCGTCTGCATCGCCTGCCAGCCCTTCCGGACCGGCGGGGCGGACTTTCACCGCGGCAACATCCTGCACCTGGTGGACCGGGTGGTCACCATCATGACCAACGAGATCCTGCGCAACGACCTGGAGTACGCCAGCTTCATCAACGAGTACTGCCCCCGCGACGGAACCCCGGTGGAGTCCGGCCCCCTGCGCGGCTACCGCTACATCCCCATCCGCATCATCCAACCGGCCATGCCCATCGAGGTGCAGATCGACTCGTTCACCGCCAAGGACATCGCCCACATGCTCACCCTCGGCCGCTACGCGGCCAGGGAGGGGATGGGCGGAAATGAGAGCGCGTGACCCCTTGGGTGAAGCAGGCTTTCCTAGCGAAGGATCGGCTTGCAACAACCCGGTTGCAGAAAAGGCGGTCTCGTCACCTCAAGTGGTTCCACGCGGGCGAAGTAACGGTAACGTCTTACTGAACCGAAACGCCATGACTGGAGGACACCGTGGCAAAACCATCAACCTCGACTCTCAGGATTGCGCCTGGTGAGCAGCTGACTATCTCTGTGAGCGGCCAATCAGGTCAGGCCGTGTGCTGTGCGGGTGCGCTCGAGGCAGGAAACTGGACGAACTGGACGCCCCAGGTTCTTGCGGAGGGGGTTCAATACACACCGAAGGGACCATGCGCTCTTGAGTTTCTCGCCGATTTCCTCTCAACCGCCGCAGCCCCTCTAACGGTGCAGGTAGTAGCTCCTTCAAAAAAGAAGACCTGGACAGTGAAGGCCATCGACGGCAACAGACAAACATGGCAGTTGTGGGTCCTGGTTAAGTGACGGAGGAACGATGAAGCGCGGAATCCTGTTTCTCGGGATAACTCTTCTTGCAGGCCAGTCTAGTGCCGCAGCAGAGATCCCCGCAGCATGTAACGGCCTGACAATCCCCCTATGCTTTGACGTTTTGAGGGACCTCGAAACCAAAGCCCTCGAGAAGGAATCGGCCAACCGCGCGCAAGCGATAGCCACTGCCGCCCTTCCGAGCGGCGGCATCCCGGAAGGCGCGACCTCCACTTGGGACGCGATTTCCAAACTGTTTGCCTCCCTCGGCCTTGGCACCTCAGAATCGACGGGAACTTCCCTTACTCTGAACTTCAACACAGACAAGCTATGGGGACCGGGTAACCCACTTACGGTGCGGTTGATCCTGCGAAAGGCAGCGATTTTCGATCCCCTGCTCTCAGCGCAATCTGAACAGCAGCGTCCGATCATGCGCGAGAGATGGCAAAAGCAGATCGACGATCTTGACGATGTAGAATACACGGTCGCCTGGAGCAGAAGCAAGAGGAACGAGAACCTGGCCCAGGAGGCCTTCAGTAACTTGGCGGCAACAGTCTTTGCCGCTTCACGGGCCGACCAAGACTCATCCGTCAACATGGCAACCATTTTGCAGCAGGCTGTAGAGGACCTAAAGAAAACACTTGCAGCGAGATCTCACGACACTGACGCGCAGGCGCTACTCAATAGTATCAATGCGGGCTCTGAATCTCCTGAGAATTGGGCGCTCTCTGAGCTTAAGAAATACATGTCGCCAGGAGGCTTCGACGAGTTGATATGGGCGATAGAGATAGCCGCGAACCAATCGGCGCGACGTCAAGAACGCTATCAAACCGACTTTTCCTCCCGTGATGCCAGGCTGCTGGCCCTTCTGGCGTCCAACGAGCCTCAGTTTCGCGTGGCATTTACCTCGCGTCAACGCCATCCGTTGGTGGGGCCCGACGTGAGCAGCGGTTCACTTTCCTTGGAACTGGGGGCCTGGACCCTGTCGGAAGCGAAGCGCAAGTGCGACCCAGACGCCAAGAAACTGGACGGCACATGCCTCCGGAATTTCTTGCGGAACAACGCTGAGAGTATTCGGCGTGCAGCGCGACTCGCGCTGTCGCTAGAATTCGGCGAGGTAAGAGCTCTTCACTTTGAAGACTCGGGCGCGACGGCGTTCTCGCTCACTGCGACAAAAAGAATCAGCGGAAAGTTAGCTTATGGCCAGAATGTGAAGCTCAACGACGTAACAGACGATGTCATCACCCGGCTTGACTTAGAGGCCAAGTATGACGATGTCAGCGGTGACGAACAACTGAACAACCGACTCGTCGGGACTGCAACTGTCTCGCAGGCCCTGACCGACGGTTCCGTGTTGACCCTGTCACTCGTTTACGCCAACAAGCCAGAGTACCGAGGAGAAGTCCAGCGGGAGCTCAGTGCGCGGCTCGGCGTCAAGTGGTCGATTGCGAAGTAGGTTGCAGGTTTCCTAACAGTTCCGACCGGTTGACGGAGAGTAGTGGAAAAGATAAGGAACTCGTTGGAAGCTTCGTCTCTCACAGTGGAAGTGGGGAGGTAATGTTCTCGGGGCTGTTGAGCGGTTTCACAAGGTCCTAGAAAGGATTCGTCCTCGCATGGATATCCTCAGCCTGACCTCTTATGGAGTCATTTGCCTTACCGGTGTGTCGGCGATAGTCAACGCGCTCCTCAAAACCGAGAGAAAGGAAGACGGAGCCGAATGTTTAGTCTTTGTAAAACGTCTTAGCTCTGCCGGATACTTAATGATCGTTATCGCCATTGCGACCACGGTTCTCGCGGTGGCGTTTACATACGCGAAAGAGAAACGCGCGGGGGTTGAACGTGAAGCTGAACAGAAACGTGTTAAAGACCTCAGTGGGAAGGTGGCGACGATTGGCCACCAATCCGGCGAGACAATTAGGAAACTGGACGAGGCGGTTGTCTAGGGAGAAAAGAGATTCAAGGAATTTGAGGCAAGGCGCAAGGACGAGGAAACACGACGGGTGCAAGCAGAACAGCAGCTTCTTGAAGTAACGCGCGCTTCCACAGAAGCACTGCAGCGAGCACAGAAACGCTCCGAGGAAGTGCTCTTGGCTCAACAACAGAATTTTCACGACGCAGCCACGCGTCAACAGGAGATTCTTCTTACTTCCCTGCTTGGGCGAGTCACTAAGCGCCCCCAGACCTGTCAAGGGACACCCAGATTCCCGCAGTTAGGGGACACCCAGATTCCCGCACTGTGGCTCCCAGGGGTGTTCGTTGGCTGGGGGCGGGGTCGTGTTGGTTTCCTCCTTTCTGCGAGGGGTTCGAGCAGGGGGCCCCAGAGCCGAGGCCAGGCGAGCAGAGCGAGCCTGTCCGCAGCGCAGGGGCCCCTCGCTCGCCGCGGCCAGTGAGCAGCATCTGGCCGGTGGCGTGGCGTGAGGGAGTCCGTCGGTCCCTCGGCCAGTGTGTCGTCACGCCTCGCCCCTCGTCGTCTGTATCTCCCGCAGGCGAAAGCTGCGGCCGTCGATCTGCACCACGTGGCAGTGGTGCAGAAGCCGGTCGAGGATGACCGTGGCCAGCATTTCGTAGCCGGCGATCATCTCCGGCCACTCGCGGATCGATTTGTTCGAGGTGAGGATCATCGAGGCCCGCTCGTAGCGCGAGGAGAGAACCTTGAAGAGCAGGTGGGCGTCGCGCCGGTCGAGAGCCTGGAAGCCGAGCTCGTCGATGATGAGCACGGCCGCCGTCCAGTAGCGCCGGCGTTGCATGAGGCGCAGGCTGGCGACATCGACACGCCGCAACTGGTGGAACGGCCCGGCAGAGGTCATCGCCCCAACGAGAAGCCGTTGGTCATTGCCTTGAGCCCAAGCCCGAAGGGCAGGTGGGTTTTGCCGATACCCGGCGGTCCCAGCGACAGGACGTTCCCCAGACGTCGGGCGGTCCCGACGCAGAGGCGATTGTTTGTTGGGTCTTGAAAAACCCCGGCCGGGCGATCACTTCAACCTCACTCCGGAATCCCTTCACGCCTTAGCGGTCGATCAGCTCCAACAACCACCGCAAATGGGTCGGCCAGCTGCCTTAGACAGCACTGACTCTCAATGACTATTCCGCTTTGCCCATTTTCTTCGAATCCAACTGGACCCATCCGTTAGACCAAATCATAGACTCTCGGAAGGCATAGGTTCGCTTCACGTCCGCTCTCGCAAGAAAACGCACGTTAAAAAAAGCAGTTAAACCAGGATGACTAGCCGCGCTAGGCTTAGTGAGAATCCAGAATCGCCACAGCTCGATGAAACGTGGATCATCGAAAACATCCTTGAGTGCACTGTTGGGCCATTCGCGATTGACGGGCGATGAGGCCAGAAGTATGTCCGGGCTGAGCTGAAAGAATGGCTCTTTCTCAAACCCAGCATGGTTTTTCACTCCCTTTCTATCCCCTGGATAGTGAGCCATTGTAACGTTGTTCAGCCCCATGAGATCAATTATATGGCCTGGAAATGTCCGAGCAATTCCTCCTGCTGCTATTGTGCCAATTGAAGGAAGAGGGGTGCAATCGGCAAAGAATTTCGCTAGATCACGCCCAAGAAAGAAATACGTCTCAGCGGTCTGAAAGTGTACAGCGGTCGGCAAGCGCCTGGTCCCGGCATTACTCCACGTTGTCGTACCTGCAAGTGCCAGAAGCCAAAAGCCGAGAGCCAGGGAGAGAAATGTAACGCTAATCGAGGTGCTTGATTGAAAAAAATTAAAACGAGAATTCACTGCATGATGATAAATAAAGACAAATACTATGACTAAACAGAGAAGGGGAAATGCTGGTTGATAGAACCGAAACAAATAGAAATGATCACCTCCTGTCAAAACAGGCAGGATCAGTAAAACAGCGCAGGTCATGATTACGACCTCTTTTTCACTGATTTGATGCATCCAGAAAGCCAACGTTCGATAATGAAGGCAACTTTATATTAACTCACTTGCGAACAATGCCAAAGAAACCATTACGATCAAAACGCCGACACCCACAAGAGATGATGAAGTTACAAATGATGAGAAATAGTCGTATCCTATTTTTAAGTTGTAAGCAAGATCAGGAGAAACTTTTGCGTAATAGGTATTCGGAAGTGGATAGCCGAAGTAAAGAATGCGAAATGTAGTTAGCACGACGAGGGATAGGACGAACGATGCAGTCGGGGCCAGAATGACACGGTTCAATGCTCTCTTGTCTGCGCGCGACTGGAAGAGCCACAGCCTCAGCGCAATAAGTGCCGGTACTACTACCATCGCTTCCGGTCGTGCCAGAGGGGCGAGAAAGACGGCGGTGAGTTCTAGTGGAAGGCGCTTCGAGGCAGGGGCTTGCAAAGTAATTCAAAGGAGCCCAACGACGAATAATCCCCAAAGGCAGGTATCCATCAATGTGATGGTTGTCCAGGTCACGTAGCCCGGACTAGAGAGAACCAGCGCAATAAACGTGAGCTCGTAGGGCCACGATTTTACGTGAAACATGGTGGTGTAATGGCGGACCAGGCTAAGGGCGACGGCAAGGGTGCTGCAGAGGACAGCGATGGAAAGCCATAGCACACCAAGCTCATCCAGGCCGATCGCAAAGGATAACGCACAAAGGAGCATCCACAGTGTCGAGGTGTACCCCTCGACCCGCTGCTGGGTCGCGCCGTAGGCTATTCCATGTCCTCGTGCGAGATTCTCTGCATATGAGAAGGAGATGTTAGCGTCGTCCGTGCCCAGCCGTGGTTTGTCGTGACCAAGAAAGACGGCCCAGGTAGCCACAATCACGGCAAACACGAGCACGGCTGCGATAGCGATCTTTCGCATTGTCTCTTACCTCGCTGCTGACCGAGCTCCTCCGTGGCGCCGCGCCGGGAATCGTGGCGCGGCAGGCTGCCGTGGGATGCCCTCTTGCCGTGAAAGTCTAGACCTAAGCCACCAACGGGAAAGGCGCGTCCCAAGAGTCCGGATTCATTTTAGCGTGTCCGCTCAGTCAGACCACCGACGAAACCTCCTCGCAAGGGGGTAGTTCCGCAAGGCTCTTGTATGGGTGTTTTCCCTCGTGTCGAGCAACGGGAGAGAGTGATCCTTTCCCGTTCCTTAGGCTCGTCCGATACCTGACGGGGGCAATATGGGCTTCAGGAAGGAGAAGGAGGGAGAAGGGTCCAATGAGCAGACGGCCACCCGGAGGTAGCCTGAAGGGCGAAGACAGTCGACTCTGACAGCGGCGAGCAGGGCTGTTTTCCTTGCGCCGGTGTGAGAACCGTGCCGAGGCTGCCGCGCGATGAAGCGCCTGACGCGCTGGCGCGGGAGGCGGGCGTGCCCGCGACGACGCTGACCGGCTGGCGCGTTGCCTTCCTCCCCAACGCGAGACGAGCCGGAAGCACCGTTTCGCGGACGTGCGGAATGACGACATTCGGCGCCTGCTGACCAAGGTGGGAGAGTTCAGCGTGTAGAACCAGTTACCGCTCAAGCGGCATAACACCAAGGAGCGTACCGGGGTTTGGATGTCAGAGGTCGAGGCGACGGGCAATGCGACCTTGCCCTCGATAAGCGGATTGTCCAAAGAATCGGGGGCCATTCGATCGGGGTTGGGCCGGGCCTGGCGATGGCCGGGCCTCGGGATATGGTGAAGCGCCTCGGACGGTGGTGACAAGGGATGGAGAGAGGTGCGCGGGCGAGGGTCTGTCGTCCTCTCTACCTTCATCTATTCCTTCAAGTGGACGGTGCGGCCGCCGTCGATGGTGAGGACGTGGCCGGTGATGGTCTCGGCGTCCTCGAGGAGGAAGGCCGCGGCGCGGGCGATTTCCGTCGCCCCGCCCTCCCGGCCCAGGAGGGTGCGGGCGAGCTGGCGCTGGCGCATCGCCTGCTCGGTGTCGTCGGGGAAGAGGGCGATGCCGGGGGCGATGCCGTTGACCCGCACCTCGGGGGCCAGCTCCACGGCGAGGGCCCGGGTGGCCCCCTCCAGGGCCGCCTTGGAGATGCAGTAGGGGAGGAAGGAGCGCACCGGGAAGCGGCCGTGGATGTCGAGCAGGGTGACCACGGCGCCGCGGGCGGCGCGCAGGGCCGGCGCCGCCGCCTGGGTGAGGAAGACCGGGGCCTCCAGGTTGACCCGCAGGAGGGCGGCCCAGGTGGCGAGGTCCAGCTCGGAGAAGGGGGTGCGGGGGAAGAGGGCGGCGTTGTGGACGAGGGCGTCCAGGCGGCCGTGGCGCTCCAGGACGCCGGCGACGAGGGGGCCCCAGGTGGAGGGGTCGGCCAGCTCCGCCGCCACGGCCTCCACCCCGAGGCCGCGACGTGCCAGCCCGGTCGCCAGGTCGTCGGCGGCCTGGCGGGAGTGGCGGTAGGTGAACGCGACGTGCCACCCCCGGCTGGCCAGCTCCTCCACGATGGCGCGGCCCAGGCGCACGGCGCCCCCGGTCACCAGCGCCACCCGCGCCCGTCCGGCCCGGCTCACCTGGGCTCCTCCCGCTGGCGCTGGAGCTCCACCCCCACCGCCCCGGCGCCGGCCACGGCGGCCCGCTTGCTGGCCCGCACCCGCACGCTCCGTACCCGGGGGAAGCGGGTCAGGATCCGAGCGATCAGGGCTTCGGCCAGGGTTTCCAGGAGGCGGTACTCCCTCTCGCCGGCCACCTGGCGAGCCGTGTCGGCAAGCGCCGCGTAGTCCACCGCGAAGGCCACGTCGTCGGTGGCGGCGGCTGGGCGGCAATCCACCTCGGCTTCGAGGTCGAGGTGCAGGCGGCGGGGGAGGCGCCGCTCCGCCTCGCTCACGCCCACGCGGCAGGCGACTTGCAGGCCGTGTACAAAGACCGCATCCCTCACGGCGGCAGTGTACAGGCGCTATGCTTGGGCCGTGAAGGAGCGCTGGATCCCGGTGGTGGCGCGCGTCGAGTGGCACAGCGGCGGCAAGGCCGGCTCGCGGCCGGTCCGCCTGTGGTTCGGCGGCGAGCGGGTGGCGTTGGAGGTGATCCGGCGGGCGTACGTGGGGCCGGCCCAGGCCGGCGAGGAGGTGGTGGAGGAGTACCTGGTGGTGGACACCCGGCGCCGGGTGTTTCGCATTCGCGCCCGCGGCGGGGTGACGGTGGTGGAGATGGCGCGGTCGGGCTCGTGAGCGCGGCGCCGGCGGGGAGACGCGCGACAACACGGCCACGGTCACGGGTACCCGGTCGGCCGTGGAAAGCCGCTCCGACCGTCAGGGCGGGCCAGAGGCCCGCGCACCCAGGCACGGACACGGACACGGCTTGCCGGCAGCGATAGGGGCCGCGCAGCGCCCGATCAAAATCGCTAAAACTATTGGTACCTGGTATTGCGGGTGGTGCGGGCCAGAGGCCCGCGCACCCAGGCACGGACACGGGCGCAGACCCAGTCACTGACACGGGCACAGACACGGGCACGGACACGGGCACAGACACGGGCACTGACACGGGCACGGACACGGGCACGGACACGGGCACCGGGCCGGCCGTGGCAGGTCGCATCCTCAGGGAGGGCGGGCCAGAGGCCCGCGCACCCAGGGGCACGGGGCGGGGGAGGGGTCGCAGCCCTCTGCTACCATGCCCGGCGATGGACGCCCTGCTGCTGCGCCTGCCCGAAATCCTCAGCCAGCTCATCGCCTTCGCCCTGGCCATTTCGGTGCACGAGTCGGCCCACGCCTGGATGGCCGATCGCCACGGGGACCCCACCGCCCGCATGCTGGGCCGCATCACCCTCAACCCCATCAAGCACGTGGATCCTATTGGCACGGTGCTCTTCCCCCTGATGCTGGCGGTGGTGGGGGCACCGGTGTTCGGCTGGGCCAAGCCGGTGCCGGTGGTGTCGCGTAACCTCAAGGACATCAGGCGCGGCTGGGGCTGGGTGGCCGTGGCGGGGCCCGCCTCGAATCTGGCGCTGGCGGCGGCGGCGGTGGCGGTACTGCTGGTGTGCAAGTTCACCCTGCCGGGGTTTCGCCCGCTGCTGGCGACGCTGCTGCAGACGGGCGCCGCGGGAACCTCGGGGGTTGCCGCCCCGCTGGTGTACCTGCTGTTCTCGCTGGCGCTGGTGAATCTGGTCCTGGCGGTGTTCAACATGATCCCCATCCCGCCTGCCGACGGCTCCAAGCTGGTGATGGCGCTGCTGCCTCCCCCCCTGGCCTTCCAGTACGCCCAGCTGGAGCGGTGGGGGTTTCTGATCTTCATCGCCCTGCTGTGGATCGGCGCGTTCGGCTGGATCTTCCGGCCCTTCGTCACGGCCCTGGTATGGATCCTGTTGACGTAACCGGCGCCGAGTCCTCGCCCCGCCCGGCGGTGGTGCTGCCGGCGTTCGAGGGTCCCCTCGACCTGCTGCTCCACCTGGTGCGCTCCAAGGCCATGTCCATCTGGGACATCCCCATCGCCGACATCTGCGAGCAGTACCACGCCGCGCTCAACGCCATGGAGGAGCTGGACCTGGAGGTGGCGGGGGAGTACCTGGTGTACGCGGCGTGGCTGGCGGCGATCAAGTCCCGCTCGTTGCTGCCCCGCCAGGAGGGGGAGAAGGACCCCAGGGGCGAGCTGGTGGAGCGCCTCCTGGAGTACCAGAAGGTGAAGGCGGCGGCTGCCGAGCTGGCCGGCCTGGAGGAGGTGCGGCGGGGGATGGCGGCGGTGCGGGTGCGGGCCGCCCTGCCGTCGCCGGAGGAGGACGGGCTGCAGCTCGAGGAGGTGGACGTGGCACAGCTGGCCGGCGCCCTGGTGGAGGTGATGCGACGCTTCGCCCGCGATCACCCGCCCCGCCTGGACCTTCCTCCCCTGCGCTTTTCGGTGCGGGAGAAGATCCTGGAGCTGTATGCCCTGATCGAGCGGCAGCGCAGCTTCCCGCTGCTCTCCCACCTGCTGACCCGCCCCGATCGGCTGGAGAGCGTGACGCTGCTGGTGGCCGGCCTGGAGCTGGTGCGGTTGCAGGTGTCGCGAGTACATCAGCGCACGCCCTTCGGGGAGATCTACCTGACGCCGACGGGGGTGCCGCTGCGGCCGGAGGCGATCGGCGATGTCTGAGGGGGCGCACCTGGAGGCGGTGTGCGAGGCGGTGCTGGCGGTGGCGGGGGAGCCCGTGACGCTGGAG
>JABRVY010000207.1:0-26309 GCA_039961755.1 Acidobacteriota bacterium
GGTGGGGGGAACGGGGGCTGCGCGTCCACCTCTTCGATCACACCTCCCCCCAGCTCGGCCAGGAGCTTGCGTCCCGCCTGATGGTCAGGGTCGAGGGAGAGCAGCCGATGAAGGTGGGAGATGGCCTTGTCGGCCAGCCCGTACTTGGCGAACACCGAGGCCTCGGCGAACAGCTCGTCCGAGTTGGTCACCATCGACGGCGCCTGCAGCTCGAAATGCTCCTGCGCCGGGGGTATGGAGCCAGTGGGGTCGTCCGCCAACGTCGAGGCCAGCGTCGGCTCGGGGAGGGCAAACGACCGATCTGCCCGGGACACCACCGGAGCCGCTGGCTCTGTCGGCGCGGTGAACTCGGCGGGAGGGACGGTCGCCGCCACCTCTGCCGCCTCGAGGTCCACCTCGACGAACTCGAACTCGGTGGAGGGCTCGCTGGCCGCCGGAGGGGGAGGCGCAGGTACGTGCTCTACCGGTTTGGGTGGAGGGGTCTCTGGCACCTTCACCGGCATGCCGAGTTCATTCAGGCGTCGAGCAAACAGCCGATTGTCCGGTTCCCGCTGGTGCAGCCGCCGGTACAGCGACAGGGCATCGCCCCGTCTGCCGGCGCGGAAATAGGCGTCCGCCAGTGCCGCCTCGACGGTGTCCACCATGTCCGGGTCACTGCGACGGTCCAGGATCCTGAGGGCGCGCTCCAGCACTTCGATATCGCCGGGCGCTCCCCGCAGCAGGCGCTTGACGAGTCCCTCGGCCCGCGTACGGTCGCCCGCCGCCAGCAGGCGATCAACGGCGGGGAGAACCTTGTCCTTGGCCAGGGAAACCTCCCCGGCGCGCAGCATGACGTCCCCGTAGAGCTGGACGATGCGGGTGTTCTCTCCCACCTCGGGGAGCAGCTCCTCCAGCAGGGTGCGCGCCCGGGAGTGCTCGCCGACTTCCGCCAGGGCGCGCGCCAGCGCCTGGCGCAGCTCGGCCGCCTGGCCACCCTGGCGCAGGGCCGACTCCGCCAGAGTCGCAGCGTCCTGAGGTCTGCCAGCGGTGACCAGCGCGTCCACACACGGAGCGATGGCGTCAGCCGCCGATGGCCCCAGCTCCAGTGCTCGATGGCAGAGCTTGACGGCCTCGTCGAGCATGCCGCGGCCCAGCAGAGCACGGCTCAGGGCCTCGATCTGCAGCCCCACCTCGCGCACATCGCCAACCTGGATGAGCAGGTCCACCAGCTTGGCCCGGGCCTGGAAGTTGGTGGGCTCCAACTCCACCAGCTTGCGGTAGGTGCGGATGCCATCCTCCAGGCGCCGGGAACGCAGGAACCAGTCCGCCAGGGTGACCAGCTGCTGCCGCCCCTCGACGACCAGCCCCTGCTTGAAATACAGATCCGCCAGGCGCTCGTACACATCCGTGCGCTGCGGATCCAGCCTGTTGATCTTCTTGTAGATGGCAATGCCCTTGAGGAAAAAGCCGTCGCTCGCGAAGTGCTCGGCGATGCGCTGGTAGACGTCGATCGCCTCGTCGATGCGGTTGGCTCGCACCAGCAGGTCACCCAGCTTGTTGAGGGTGGTGGTATCGGCGGGACCTTGCTCCAGCGCGCGGCGGTACTCGCGAACGGCGGCATCCAGCTTTCCCCGCGCCGCCAGCTTCTCCGCCTCCAGCAGGATCTGCTCGCGCTTCACCGACGCCATGACCTCGCTCCCGACCCGTAGGTTTTCATGCTATCACACGGCAGCTTGGAATCCCGTCCCAGACAGCGGGACGGGCCACCCGGCGGCGGGAACACGGACGCCCAGTGCTGGCCCACCTGGGAAACCACCGGTGAGATGCTCCCCGGTCGCCGTTGGCCTAACCTCGGCGGCGGTCTTCCTCGAGCCTCGCCGCCTTCCCGCTCAAGGAGCGCAGGAAGTAGAGCTTGGCGCGGCGGACGCGGCCGTGGCGCACCACGTCGATGCGGTCCAGACTCGGCGAGTGGACTGGAAACACGCGTTCGACCCCGACGCCGTACGAGACCTTGCGCACCGTGAAGGTCTCGCCAATTCCCCCCCCCCGGCGAGCAATCACCACTCCCTCGAACACCTGCACCCGCTCCTTCTCTCCTTCCCGCACCCTGACGTGAACGCGCACCGTGTCGCCCGGGCCAAAGTCAGGCACATCCTGGCGCATCTGCTCCTTTTCCAGTTCACTCATCTCCATGGCACGACTCCTTTTGACGGGCCTCCCCCCGGCGCTCGCCACGGCGAGGAAGGGGAAGTATACACTCACTGCGAGGCGACGCCAACTGCCATCCGCCGGCAGCGTCTCGCTCCTGGGTGGAGAGCTCGGGTAAGAGAAGAGATGCTACTTCTCAGATTCCGCCGTGCCGCTGCCGGCCGGCAGGAGATCGGGGCGCCAGCGCCTGGTGCGCGCCAGCGCCTGTTCTCGCCGCCAGCGTCGCACGGCGGCGTGATCCCCGGACAGCAGCACCTCGGGCACCGCGAGTCCCTCGAACTCGCGCGGCCGGGTGTAGACGGGGTAGTCGAGCAGACCGGAGGTGAAGGAGTCCTCGGCCACCGATTCGGGATCTCCTACCACCCCGGGAAGATGACGGGCGGTGGCCTCCAGAATCACCAGGGCCGCCAGCTCGCCGCCGGCCAGGATGTAGTCACCGATGGAGATCACCTCGGCCGGCAGGAGCTCGAACACCCGCTCGTCGAACCCCTCGTAGCGGCCGCACACCAGCACCAGCGCCGGGCTGCCGGCCAGCTCCCGGGCCAGCCGGTCGTCGAAGCGCCGACCGCGGGGATCGGGAATCACCACCCGAGATGGCAGGCCCTGCGCCCCCATGACCTCGCGCACCGCCCGCACCACCACCGGAGCCATCAGCACCATGCCCGCCCCGCCTCCGAAGGGGGCGTCGTCCACCTGCCCGTAGCGATTGCTGGCCCAGCGCCGCAGATCGTGCACCCGAGGATCGAGGACTGTCCCGGTAGCCGCCTTGCCCAGTACCCCGACCGCCAGATAGCTTTCGACGGCAGCAGGAAACAGCGTCAGGATGTCACAGCGCATCGCCGGAAAACAGCCCCTCCGGAGGGTCGAGGTGGATGACCGCAGAGGCGAGGTCGACGCGCACGACGATGGGCGATCGAAAGGGGACCAGCACCTCTCGCCCCCCGTCCATGGTCACCCGCAGCAGAGTACCACCCCCCAGATCCAGCAGTTCGGCCACCTGGCCGAGATCGGCCCCGTCGGGAGCGCGGCAGCGGCAGCCGACCAGCTCGTGCTCGTAGTAGTAGTTCTCGGGCAGGGACGAACGCTCCTGCGCGACGAGAAAGACCCAGGCGGGGGCGAGCTGTTCGGCGGCGTCGCGATCCCGCACGCCATCCAGGGCCAGCAGCCAGGCGCCCTTGTGGTGGCGAACCGAGTGAACGGAAAAAAATCGCTGCGGCTGCGACTCTCCGAACCCCACCGTGACCCCCGGCGCCATGCGCTCGGGGAAATCCGTGACGATCTCCACCAGCACGTCGCCGTGCACCCCGTGGGCGCGCCGGGCGCGACCGACGGCGAGCCACTCCTCCTGGCGCGTCGCCACTCCCTATTCCAGGATCTCCAGCACCAGCCGCTTGCGCACCTTCACCCCGGCACCGCCGAGGATGGTGCGAATGGCGCGCGCGGTCTTGCCCTGCTTGCCGATCACCTTGCCCAGATCCTCGCTGGCCACGCGGAGTTCGAGCACGGTGGTCTGCTCCCCCTCGATCTCGCGCACCTGCACCTTGTCGGGTCGGTCCACCAGAGCCTTGGCAATGTCCTCGACGAGCTGCTTGATGGTCACCTCGGGCCTCCCGGTCACGTTGCCCGCTTGAGCAGACTCTTGACGGTGTCAGAGAGCTGCGCCCCCTGCGCCACCCAGTGGTCGATCCTGCCGCGGTCGAGGTGGACCTCGAACGGCTGGGTGCGGGGGTTGTAGTAGCCGACCTCCTCGATGACGGCCGCCGTGGGCGGCTTGCGCCCATCGGACACGACAACGCGATAGACCGGGCGACGGTTAGAGCCCATACGGCGCAGTCGAATCTTGAGCATTCTCGACGTTCTCCTTCACTGGCGCGGCCGGCCCCTGCAAAAAACAGGACCGACGTCGCGCGCTATCCCCTCGTTCCGCCGCGGCGAGTCTCTCGCCCGCGGTGAAGGTGTCATTGTAGCAAACGTCACATCCCCAACGAGCGCAGCACCCGCCGCGGGTCGCCGCTGCCGGCGCGCTTGACCAGCTTGCGCATCTCCGCGTACTGGCGCAACAGGCGGTTCACCTCCTCCACCGTGGTCCCCGCGCCCCGGGCGATCCGCCGTCGGTGGGAGCCCTTGATGATCTCCGGGTGGCGCCTCTCCCTGGGGGTCATGGAGCAGATGATGGCCTCGAACCGTTTCAGTCGGCGGTCATCCACCTGCTGCCCCTTGAGCGCCTTGGCGCCCGGGATCAGGTCCATGATCTGCCCCATCAACCCCCCCGACCGCAGCTGCCTGAGCTGCTCCCTCAGGTCCTCCAGGTCGAACCCCTCCTTGCGCAGCTTCCGCTCCAGCTCCTCGGCCCGCTGCGCGTCCACGGTCGCCTGCGCCTTCTCGATGAGGGTCAGCATGTCCCCCATGCCGAGGATGCGGGAGGCCATGCGGTCGGGGTGGAACGGCTCCAGATCCCCCAGACGCTCCCCCACGCCGGCAAAGCGCAGCGGCGTGCCGGTAACGGTGACCACCGACAGCGCCGCTCCCCCGCGCGCGTCGCCGTCCAGCTTGGTGAGCAAGACCCCGGTGAGCGGCAGCCGCGCGGCAAAGGCCTCGGCCGAGCGCACCGCGTCCTGGCCGGTCATGGCGTCGGCCACGAACAGCACCTCGCTGGGCTTGAGGATGCCGTTGAGGGTCTCGAGCTCGGCCATCAGCTCGTCGTCCACGTGCAACCGCCCGGCGGTGTCAAAAAGGAGCACCTCGAAACCCTTGCGGCGAGCCTCCAGGAGGGCTCCCCGGGCGATCTCCTCGGGGGTTGACCAGGCGCGCGTATCCAGCACTGGCAGCCCCGCCTGCGCCCCCAGCTGCTCCAGCTGCTCGCGTGCCGCCAGGCGCTGGCAGTCGGCCGGCACCAGCAGCACGTGCTTGCGCAGGGTGTTCTTGATGAACACTCCGAGCTTGGCGCAGGTGGTGGTCTTGCCCGTCCCCTGCAGGCCTACGAGCAGAACCGGGGCAGGAAAGCCTTTGAGCCTGAGCGGCTTCTGCTCCCCCCCCAGGAGCCGTGTCAGCTCCTCGTGGACGATCTTCACCACCTGATGGGCCGGGCGCAGAGACGACAGTACCTCCTCGCCCACCGCCCGCTCCCGCACGCGGGCGGTGAACTCCTTGACCACGGGCAGCGCCACATCGGCCGCCAGCAGCGCTCGCCGGATCTCTCCCAGCGCCTCGTCGACGTGCTTCTCGGTGAGGTGCCCCTCCCCCCGTAACGTCTTGAAGACCTTTTGGAATCGTTCGGAAATCGCTTCCAGCATGGAATCTTCCCTTCTACCTCCCCGACCGACGGCCGGCTAGACCTCGCGGTAACGCCGCAGCTGCTCGGCCATCTCCGCCAGGCGGGCAGCGCAGCGCCCCAGCACCGACGCCTCGGGAAAGCGCCCCCGCTCGTCGCGCTGCCCCGCCGGCACCCCGGTCAACAGCTCGATCCCCTCTCCAATGTCGCTCACCGAGTAGATGTGAAAGGCGCCGTCGGCGACCGCCTGCACCACCTCCGGATCGAGCTGCAGATCGGCGACGTTGGCCTCGGGGATCAACACCCCCTGCGAACCGGTCAGCCCTCGCAGCCGGCACAGCCGGAAAAACCCCTCGATCTTCTCGTTCACCCCGCCAATCGCCTGCACGCGACCCAGCTGATCCACCGAGCCGGTGACCGCCAGGTCCTGGCGCAGCGGCAGTCCCGACAGCGCAGAGAGAATGGCGTACACCTCGGCGGACGAGGCGCTGTCCCCGTCGACCCCGCCGTAGGTCTGCTCGAAGGCGATGGAGACGCTCATGGACAGCGGATGCTCGGTGGCGAACAGGGCCCGCAGGTAGCCGGTGAGGATGAGCACCCCCTTGTCGTGGGTACGCCCCGACAGGCGGGCTTCCCGCTCGATGTTGATGACTCCCTCCCGGCCCAGGGCGACGCGGGCGGACAGCCGCCCGGGCAGGCCAAAGGCGTGGTACCCCAGGTCGTAAACTGCCAGGCCGTTCACCTCGCCCACCACCGCCCCCTGGGTGGCCACGCGCAGCAACCCCTCCTGCATGGCGCGGGTGATCTTTTCCTCCGGCAGCGAGTTGCGCTCCGCCCGGCTGACCACGGCGGCGCGCACCTCGCCTGCGGAGATCGCCGTTGCCCCCGCGCGCCGCGCCAGGAAGGCGGCCTCCCGCAGGATGTCGGCCACATCCGAAAAGCGCGCCGACAGCCGGCGCTGGCTGCGCGCCAGCCGCACCCCCTCCTCCACCAGCGCCGCCATCCCCTGCCGATCAAGGTGGAGGAGCCCCTCCTCCCTGATGATCCGCGACATGAGGGCGAGAAAGTCTCCCACCGTCGAGCGGTCGAGTGCCATCTCGCTGTCGAAGTCGGACAGCACCTTGAAGATCTTGCGAAAGTCGTCGTCGAGGTCGTGGAGGAGGTCGTACAGGCCCCGATCCCCCATCATCACCACCTTCACCTCGAGGTCCACCGGCTCGGGCTGCAACGCCTGCCCGGCCAGGGTAAAGATGGTCTCGGGGGCGCGCACCGCCACCTTGCGGTAGCGTAACGCCCGCTTCAACGCTCGCCAGGCCCCCGCCTCCGAGAGCACGTCGAAGGCGTTGAGCACCAGAAAGCCGCCGTTGGCCCGCAGCACCGACCCGGCACGGATCTGGGTGTGATCGGCGGACGAACGCAGGTCCTGCCCCAACCTCGCCTCGATGGTGCCAAACAGCCGCGCCATGGTCGGCTCGGTTTCGATGACTACCGGCCGCCCCTCGGTGGCTCCGTTGTCCACCACCACGTTGATGCGATAGCGGGTGAGGGGGTCGGCGGGGCCCTCGTCACGCCTGGCGGTGAGCAACTCCAGGTTTTTCATCAGATCGGCGGCCACCGCCTGCAAGAACGGCCTCACCCGGTCATCTCCCACCGCCGTGGCAATGGCGTTCATCTCCTGCTCCAGCACCGGCTGAACCGTGTCCTGACGCAGCTTCTCGGCGCGCTCCATCATCTCCGCGCGCACCGCCATGACCTGGGCAAAGGCACGCTGCAGCTCTTCGGAGAGTCGTTGGTGCTCCCTCTCCAGCGCCACGGCTCGCGCCTTCTCGATCTTCCCCTCCGCCGCCAGCGACTGCACCTTGTCCATGGTCACCGGCCGAGCATCGACGAGGGGCAGGATTTCTGGCCGCGTCACCGACCCCACCTGGACCTGCACCAGGGTGAAGCCGTGTTCCCGCACCTCCTCCTCGAAGGTGCGAATGAGCTCCTGCTGACGGGCCTTGAGGTCCTCGATGGCCAGCTCCAGCCGCCGCTGGTACTCCTCACTTTCGAACAGCCCCGGCAGGCTTTCCGCCAGTTGCGCCAGCAACCGGTCCATCCCCTCGCGCAGCACCGCCCCGCCCCCGGCGCGCAGGACCAGCAGGCGGGGACGCTCGGGGTGCTCGAAGTTGTACACGTAGATGAGGTCATCGGGCCTGGGGCCACGGCTGGCGTGGGGCTTGAGGTGCAATTCGATGGCGGTCATCTTGCCGGTGCCGGTGAGGCCGGTGACGAACACGTTGAACCCCAACGAGTCCATGGCCAGGCCGAACTCCAGGGCGGTGACCGCCCGCTGCTGGCCGATGATGCCCGTCGAGGGCGCCACCTCCTCGGTGCTTCCGGCCGCCAGCCAGTCCAGCGGACAGCGCCAGCGCAACTGTTCCACCGAGAGTCTCTTCACCATCGCGACCTCCGCCTCAGCGGTCATCCGCCACGGATGTCTGGCGCACCAGAAGCGGCAGCACAGCCACCGCCACCAGGCACGCCAGCACCACCCCCGCCGAGGTCATCATGCCGATGCTGCGCAACCCGGGGAAGTGCGTCGTCACCAGCGACCCGAACCCCACCACCGTGGTCAGCGAGGCGAACACCACGGCCCGGGCGGTCTCTGCCACCCGCTCCAGGCCACCACCCTCACGCAACCGGTGAATCATGTGGATGGCGTAGTCCACCCCGATGCCGATGATCATGGTGATGACGAAGACGTTGAGGAAATTGAGCGCCAGGCCCAGCACCGCCATTCCGGCCACCGTCCACAGCACCCCCAGCAGCACCGGCAGCAGCCCCAGCACGGCGTCCCGGGTTCGCTCCATCTCCCACAGCAGCATGAGGAAGACGATCACCAGCCCGAGCAGGCAGGCGAGCCCCGCATCCCGCCAGACGATCTGTCGCAGCCGCTGGGACACCACGTTGACCCCGGTGAGGCTGGCACCGTCGACCCCGCTGACCAGCGCCACCAGGCCGGGTGGCGCCTCTCGTCTCCACTTGCCCGGCGGGACGAACACATTGATCACGGTCACCACATGATCGTCCCTGTGCAGCAGCGACCGTTCCACCAGCTGCTCCACCGGGGTGCCCTTCCACACCTCCAGGCCCACCTCCTCGGCCGGGCGCAGCACGTCGTCGAGGAGCGCGAGACCGGCGGCGAACGCCTCCGGCTGCAGACCGACGCCGGTCATGGCGTCAGCGAGCTGCCTGCGCACCCGCACCGGGTCGGTGAGTTCGGCGTGTGCCTCGAGCCAGGCGCGGGTCCTGGCCTGGGCGTCGGCAGGCGGAAAGAGGTTGGCCAGCGACTCGAACCCGGAAATCTCGCCCCGCCTGACCAGTTCCTCCAGGCCTCCCGCCAGCTGCTGCACTCGCGCCAGAGCCTCCGCCTCGCTCCCCGCCTCAACCCGGATCATCATGGCGTTGAAGGAGATGCCGAAGGCTTCGGCGACCATCTGCTGCACCTCCACGCCGCGGTTGGAGGGGGAGCGCAGGTTGCGCACGTCGTCATCGAACTTCACCCGACCGACCACCGCCAGGGACGCCACCGTCAACACGGCCGCCAGGCCCAGCACGAAACGACGGTGAGCCGCACACCAGCGCAGGATGGGAGCCACGTGCAGCCAGCGCGACAGCTCGGGGGGCCGCCGACCGCGATCGAAGATGGTCACCAGCGCCGGCAACAGCATGAAAGCGCTGATCGCCATCAGGATAATGCCGGTGCCGGTGAGCAACCCCAGCTCCCGCAGGCCAGCGAAGCGGGTCACCAGGAAGGCGTAAAACGTCCCCACGCTGGTGATGGCGCCCAGCAGCACCGCCGGCCCGGACCGCTGCCCCATTTCGTCCAGCGCCTCGGCAAGCGGCAACCCCCGATGGCGGGCCTCCAGGTAGCGCCCGTACATGACAATGGTGAAATCGATGCCGAGCCCCACCAGCAACGCCGAAAAGCTGGAGGTGGCGGAGTTGAGGCGGCCGAGCACCAGGGCGGTGAAGACGAAGGTCAGGGCCAGCCCCACCGCCAGCGGCAGGAAGGCGAAGTGGGCGGCGGCGAAGCGGCGGTAGGCGAGGAAAAACAGCAACATCACGCCAACGATGGAGGTCATGGAGTTGGTCATGATGTCCGAACGAATGAGGGAGGCATCTTCGATGGCGATGCGGTGCCCGCCGCCGAGAAGCACGGGGGGAATCGCCTCGATGGCCACCTCTTCCTCTTCGGCCAGATGGGCGCGGGCGCGGGCAATTCGCTGTTCGAGGTCGGCAAACAGCAGCGCATCGAAGGCGATGTCCTGGGCGGGCCGTGTGGGTTTGGCGAGGACCAGCGCCATGGAGTGGTCGGCGGCGAGGTAGTAGCCGCTGGCAAAGTCCACCTTTAAGGCCGACGGCGTGCGCGAGACCCGACCCAGCAGCAGGGGCAGCAGCCCGAGCGGGTCCCGGACCATGAACTCCTTTCCCGCCAGCGACAGGGGGGTTTCCACGGTGGCCCGGATATCGGCGGCGCGGGCAGCCAGGCCCTCCGGTGTGAGCCGCTCGCCCAGCTGCGTCAGGCCATCCTGGTCGAGAAACAGCACCGCGTGGTGGAGCACCGCCTCGGCCAGCCGGGTCGGGTCCTCCAGGCGGGACTGCACACCGCTCAGATAGGGGCTGTGCTGGAACTCCTCGGCGATCAGGTCGACCAGGAGGAGCGCCCGTTCGAGCTCCTCTTCCCCCGCCACCGGCACGGCCGCCAGCAGGGTGTCGAGGGAGCCGAACTCCTCGAAGGTACGGGTGAACCCCTCCACCACCGGATCGTGGCGCGGCACCAGACTCATGACGTCAGTTTCGAAGGTGATCTTGAGCCCCAGGGTGACCCCCAGGGCCACCACCGCCAGGCCCACCACCACCGTCAGGTAGGGGCGACGGTGTCCCACCCGCACCAGCGCCACCGCCAGGCCGGCACCGCGCACGGACCTCACCGGCCGACCTCGGCAACCCGCCGCCAGAAGGCGCGAAAGTAGGTCACCAGCGAGGCCGCCGCCAGGGCGACCGACACCCAGAGGGCGATCTTCCCGAGCAACGCCCAGCGCCCCAGCTGAAAGCTGACGATCAGCAGCGACACGCAGATGATCTGCGACAGCGTCTTGAGCTTGCCCCACCAGGTGGCGGCGATCACCACCCCGCGCTCGTGCGCCACCTGCCGCAAGCCAGTCACTGCGAACTCGCGGCCGAGAATGATCACCACCATCCAGGCGGGAGCCAGGCCCAGCTCGACGAGCGAGATGAACGCCGCCGAGATGAGCAGCTTGTCGGCGATGGGATCGAGCAGCGTGCCGACGACGGTGACGGCGCCGGTCCTGCGGGCAATGATGCCGTCGAAGAGGTCCGTCAGGGCAGCCAGCAGGAAGATGCCCAGGCCCCAGAACTCACTGCCGGAAAAGCGCGTCAGCAGCACCACGACGAGCAGCGGCACGAGCAAGATGCGAAAAACCGTCAGGGAGTTGGGGAGGTTCCACATGCGCGCGACCGAGGGGATTGTAGTTCATCCCCGCCCCGCAACCCGGAACCTCGCGGCCCACCACCAGCCGGTGGGTTCTGCCACAATAGTGATGTGCGTCACCTGCTGCTCCTCCTCGCTGCCTCCAGCGTCGCCCCCCCGGCCGGCGCGGCGGCCGCCGTCAACATCGCCTCGGTGAGCGGCACGGGGCCGTATTTCGCGCTGACCTTCGACGCCCACGCCGCCAGCGATGGGGCGCGGGAGCTGCTGGCGCTGCTGCGCGAGCGCCGCGTGCGGGCCACCCTCTTCGTGACCGGCGGGTTCGCCCGCGCCCACCCGGAGATCCTTCGCGAGGCCTACCGCGATGGACACGAGATCGGCAACCACACCGACACCCACCCCCACCTCACCACCTGGGAGGAGAACCGCCGCCACGACACCCGGCCCGGCATCACCCGGGAGGTCCTCCACCGCGAGCTGCGCCGCGCCGATGAGGCGGTGCGGGCGGCGCTGGGGGGGGCGGCGCCGTCGCGCTTCTGGCGCGCTCCCTACGGCGAACACAACGCCCAGATCCGCGCCTGGGCGGCGGAGCTGGGGCTCGTGCACATCGACTGGACGCGGGGCGGGTCGCTGTCCCTGGACGCCCTGGACTGGGTGGAAAACCCGCGCGCCAGGATTTTCCTGACCCCCGAGGCGATGGCTCGCCGACTCCTTTCCTTCGAGCAGGTCACGGGCGTGCCCTTTGCGGGAGGGATCGTGCTCATGCACCTGGGCACCGGGCGAGCTGTCCACCCCCTGCTGGAGGCGCTGCCCATCCTGCTGGACGAGACCGACCTGCGGGGCCTCAAGGCGGTGCCCGTCGGCGAGCTGCTCCATCGCCAGGCCAGCAGGGGCATACCGCCCAACGGCCCCGCCGGGGCGGAGTGAGCGCGACCATGAGGGCTTGATCTCCCTGGCTCTCGTCAGCGCCGGGGCCTCACCCCTTCTTGCCGCTGCCCTCCGCGTACATCCCGTCGATCAACTTCTTGTAGCGCTTCTCCACCACCCGGCGCTTCACCTTCAGGGTGGGCGTCAGCTCCCCCCCGTCCATGGTGAACGGCTCGGAGAGAATCGCGAACTTCTTCACCGCCTCGAAGCGGGCCACCTTCTCGTTGATCCCGTCCACCACGCTCTGGTACAGGGCTTGCACCTCGGGCCGGGCGACCAGCTCCTTTCTCGACGCGGTGGCGATGCCGTTGAGCTTTGCCCAGCGCTCCAGCTCCTCGAAGTTGGGCACCAGGAGCGCCGTGATGAAGGGTTTGCGGTCGCCGAACAGCACCGCGTTCTCGACGAAGATCGACGCCTTGAGCTGGTTCTCGATGGGCTGCGGGGCGACGTTCTTGCCCCCCGCCGTCACCAGGATGTCCTTCTTGCGATCGGTGATCTTGAGCAGGCCCTCCGGGGTGATCTCACCGATATCGCCCGTGGCGAACCAGCCATCCTTGTCGATCACCGCTGCGGTTTCGGCCGGCTTGTTCCAGTAGCCCTTCATGATGTGGCGGCCGCGGGAGAGGATCTCGCCGTCCTCGGCGATTTTCACCTCCACACCCGGGATGACCGGCCCCACCGTCCCCACCTTGCAGCGGTCCAGGGTGTTGACGGCGATCACCGGCGACGTTTCGGTGAGCCCGTAGCCCTCCATCACCTTGACCCCCACCGCGTGGAAGAACTCGCCCACGAACACCGGCAACGGTGCCCCCCCCGAAATCGAAAAGCGCAGGCGCCCTCCGAAGGCGTTGCGGATCTTGCTGTACACCAGCTTGTCGTACACCGACCAGGCGATCCCCCGCGAGCCGCTCCGGTAGGCCTCCAGGGCGGTGCGGATGGCGGCCTTGAAGATCGCCTGGCGCAGCCGGGGAGCCTTGCCCACCTCGTCGTGGATACGGTCGTAGACCTTCTCGTAAACGCGGGGCACAGCGGTGAACAGATGCGGGCGCACCCGCTGGAACGCCTCGGCGATCTCCAGCACACCGCAGTAGGCGATGGTCACGCCGCGCAAGAAGTAGATGTAATCCACCAGCCGCTCCAGCACGTGCGAAAGGGGCAGGAACGACAGGCCGATCTCGCCCCCTTCCGCCGGCCAGGGCATCTGCCCCGAGGACGACACGGCGTTGAAGACGAAGTTGTCGTGGGTCAGCATCGCGCCCTTGGGTTCCCCCGTCGTGCCGGAGGTATAGATCAGCGTTGCCAGGTCGTCTGGCGCGACCGCCCCCCGGCGCGAGGCGAGCCAGGCGTCGGCCGCCTCCTGGGACAGCTCCACGGTCACCTCGGACAGGCTCTTGACGCCGGCCGGCGGTTCTCCGTCAATGAGGATGACGTGTCCGAGATCCTTGCACCGGGCGCCGATCTCCTGGGCCTTGGCAAGTTGCTCGGCGCCGTCCACCACCAGCACCTTGGCGCCGGAGTCGCGCAGCAACTGCTCCACCTGAGGCGCCAGCAGGGTGGTGTAGATGGGCACGTTGGCGGCCCCCAGGTGATGCACGGCGACGTCGATGATGTGCCACTCCGGCCGGTTGGCCACCAGCATGGCCACGCGGTCGCCGTGTTCCACCCCCAGCGCCGCCAGGCCCTGGCCCAGGCCAGCCGCCCGGCGCGCCACCTCCTCTGCTGGAACCACCGCATACGCGCCACCTCGCGCATCCACCAGGGCCGGTTTGATCGCGAATCCCCGCCACAGGGCAAACAGATCCAGGAGCGTTTTCGGTTCAGCCATGGTCGACCTCCTCATCGGCCGGCGGCGCCAAACCAGCCAGCAGAATCTTGAGCAGCGGCTCCACTTGCCCCCGCAGCTCTCCCGGACGGCGGGCCAGAACCCAGGCGGTCACCTGTTCGTCCAGAGCTCCGAAGATGGCCCGCGCGGCCAGTTCCGGTGGCACATCGCGGCGGAACACTCCGCCGCTGCGGCCTTCCTTCACCACTTCCTGGAGCAAGTTCAGGTACTCGGCTACCTTGCCGCGCGCCACCTGGCGCAGGAACCGGCGCGTGTGGCGGAGCTCGATCTGGAACACGTGGGCCAGCGCCCGATCGTTCTGCATCGACACCAGGTGGCGCTCGACGATGCGCCGCAGCTTGTCACGGGGGTCCGCCAGGCTCTCGCAGTCTCGCCGGGCGCGCAGGAGAAACGCCTCGGCGTACTCCTCCAGGATGGAGACGAGGAGGTCTTCCTTCCCCTTGAAATAGAGGTACAGCGTGCCGTCGGCCACGCCCGCGCGTTCGGCGACCTCGCGCATGCGGGCCGCGAAGTACCCGCGCTCGGCGAAGACATCCACGGCAGCGCGAACGATTTCGCTCCGCCTTCGTTGCTTCGACTCCTCGTGCTGACCGCGCATAGCCCCCCGCCGCTGACTGATCCGTCATTCAGTTTCTCCGGGGTGTTGCCGATTGTCAAGGTGACGCGCGGCACCAGGCCGCGTTCGGCCAGACCTGGCCACATTCCACCGGTGCGCCCGTTCAACGAATGTTGCTATACTGAGCAAGTGACACGTCCGCCACCGCAACAAGCCGGCCCGGGCGACCAGGAGACCATCGAGGGCGCCATCGAGAAGCTGGTCAACCAGGTCGCCCACGATGTGCGCAACTATGCCTTTGCCGCCGGACTCCAGGCGGAGCTGGGGGCGCGCAGGGCCGCCGATCCGATCGCCGCCAAGGAGCATTTCGACGCAGTCTTGCGCCAGGTCGACAAGCTCAAGGTCTACCTCGACAAACTGCTGCTCTACGGGCGGCCCTTCCGGCCGGTCGCCGGTCCGCTGGAACCCATGGACCTGCTCCAGGAAGTCGCCCTGCAGGTGCAGTCCGCCTGGCCACCCGATCAGCCCCGACCGGTGATCCACCTCGAGGCCGGTCCTTCCGTGGGACCGGTGCGGTGGGACCGCCGCGGGATCCATGCCGCCCTGAGCGCCGTCGTTGACAACGCGGTGCGCAGCGCCCCCCACCCGCCGCCGGTGCACGTCAGCGTGGAGGCAGAAGGTGAGAACGTCTTCATCACCGTGCGTGACGAGGGCCAGGGGATCCCCGCGGAGACCCTGGCGCGGCTGGACCTCCCCATGGCTTGCCGCCGATCAGGGGGCGCGGGACTGGGCCTGGCGATTGCCCGCAAAATGATCAAGGCGCACGGCGGGACCCTGACGATCACCACCGGGGACGGCGGAACATCGGTGCGCCTGTTGCTCCCGCGGGAGGTTCCGGCTGAGTGAGACGCCACGCCGCTACGTCGTTCCCCCCCACCTTGCCGGCCTGCGGCTGGACCAGAGCCTGGCCCACCTCGCCAACATTCCGCGGCGCCGCGCCCGCGCCCTGATCGACGCCGGGCAGCTGTGGCTCGACGGCAGGCCGACCCGCACCCTCTCTCGGCCGCTGTCTACCGGCAGCGTGCTCGACCTCCTTCCACCCCATGAGGGAGCGGCCTCACCTCCTGCGCTTCCCCTCGTCGAGATCCTCTTCGAGGACCGCTGGCTGGTCGCCGTCCACAAGCCCTCTGGCCTCGACGCGGCCGCACCCCGCGCGAGGCGAACGGAGAATCTCACCGTGGGTGAAGCTCTCACCCTGGCTCTCTCGGCTCGCGCCGGCAGGCGCCAGGAGGTCACCCTCATCCATCGCCTCGATCGCCCCACCAGCGGGCTCATGCTCTTCGCCCTCCACCCCCGAGCCGCCCGCGGCCTCGCCCGCCTCTGGCGCGCGGGGAGGGTGGCCAAGCGGTACCTTGCCGTCATTTCCGGCGACCCCGGCGAGGAGCCCCTGGTCCTGGATCAGGCCATCGCGCGAGATCCCCTCACGCCCGGTCGGTTCGCCCCGTCTTCCCGCGGGCGCCCGGCCCGTACCGCCGTTCGCACGTTGATCCGGGGAGCAACCCAGAATCTGGTCGAGGCAAGACCGCTCACCGGCCGCTCCCATCAGATCAGGGTGCACCTGGCCGCGGCCGGCTGGCCCGTTGCCGGGGACGTCCTCTACGGGGGCGCCCCGGCCCCCCGGCTCATGCTGCACGCCTGGCGTCTCGAGCTTCCCCACCCCGTCACCGGCGAGGGCCTCTCCCTCACCGCCCCGCCACCCGAGGAGTTCGCCGCCCAGTTGCAGCGCTGCGGATTGGCGCTCCCCCCAGGCTGACCCACCGGCAATCCGCCTCACGCCAGCCACCCTGGGCTCGCCTGTGTCCGTGCCTGTGTCGGTGCCTGTGTCGGTGTCAGTGACCGTGCCTGTGTCCGCGTCCGTGTCCGTGACGGTGACCGTGACGGTGACCGTGACCGTGTCAGTGTCGCTGCCCGTGACCGCGTCTGTGTTGGCGGAGAGAGAGAAACCCGCCCAGCGGCCGGCCTCGCAGGAGAAGCCAACCGCGGTTATCGGGCTCAGAGCTGGGCTTCTTCCTTGAGTTCGCGGGTCATCAGCCAGTGCACCGCCTCCCGCGGGGTGACCTGGCCGTCGAGGATTCGCTCCACCACGAAGGTGATGGGCATCTCCACCTGGTGCCGGCGGGCAAGGGCGGCGGCGGCCCGGGTGGTGGGCACCCCCTCCGCCACCTCGCGCCCCGCCAGCACCGCGTCGAGCGATTCGCCGCGGCCCAGGCGCTCGCCGGCGGTGCGGTTGCGGGACAATGCCCCGGTGCAGGTGAGCACCAGGTCGCCCATCCCGGCGAGACCCCGAAACGTTTCCTCCCGCCCCCCCAGCTTCACCCCCAGGCGAGTGATCTCGTGGATGCCGCGGGTCAGCAGCGCCGCCAGGGTGTTGTGCCCCAGCCCGAGACCCTGGGCGAGGCCGGCGGCGATGGCGATGACGTTCTTCAAGGCGCCGGCGAGCTCGACACCAACCACGTCGCTGGAGGTGTAGAAACGAAAGGAGGGAGCCGAGATGCGGCGCTGCAGGCGACGGACGACCTCCCCATCGGAGCCGGCGAGCACCGCGGCGGTGGGAAGGTTGTCGGCCACCTCGCGGGCGAAGGACGGCCCGGAGAGGGCCACGAACTGCTCCCGGGGGAGAGCGAGCTCCTCCTGGACGATCTCGTCCATGCGCTGCAGGGTCGCCACCTCGATGCCCTTGGAGGCGGAAACCAGCGGGGCGCCCGCCGGATAACCCTCACGCAGGATGCGCAACACCCCGCGGGCGAACTGCACCGGGACCGTGAACACCACCGCCTCGGCGCCCTCGACCGCGGCCGCCAGCTCGCCACTGGCGCGCACCTCCACCGGGAAAGAGCACTCTGGGAGGAAGAGGGGGTTGCGGTGCTCCCGGTTGATCCCCTCCACCACCTCGGGCTCCAGGGCCCATACCGTGACCTCGCAGCCGCAGCGGCCGAGATGAATGGCCAGCGCCGACCCCCACGATCCCGCCCCCAGCACCGCCACTCTCATCGTTTCCTCCCCCACACGCGTGGCTCCTCGCGGCGCACCAGCCGGCGGATATTGCCGTGGTGGCGGCCGATGATCACCAGGGCGGTGATCACCGCTGCCCCCAGCTCGCCGCGGGTTGGCTCGCCAACCACCTGCAGGGCGACCGGGAAGGCCGCGGCGGCGCAGACGCTGGCGAGGGAGACGTAGCGCCACACGGCCAGCACCACCACCCACACCATTGCCACCGCGGCGCAGGCCGCCGGGGCGAGGACGACCAGACCGCCCAACGCCGTTGCCACTCCCTTGCCGCCCGAAAAACCCAGCCACACGGGAAAGCAGTGCCCGACCACCGCGGCCACGGCCGCCGCCGCCGCCCAGTCGGGGCTGGCGGTGGTCTGGCGCATGAGCAGGACGGCGGCGACGCCCTTGCCCACGTCCAGGAGCGCCACCACCAGCGCCACCTTCCAGCCGGCGGCGCGCAGGGTGTTGGTGGCGCCCACGTTGCCCGATCCTATGGTACGCACGTCGCCGCGCCCGACCAGGCGTACGGCCAGGTACGCGAAGGGAATCGACCCCAGCAAGTAGGCGGCCAGAAGGGCCAGCTCACGCACGGCAGTCGCCTCCGTCCGCGATCCCCACGGCGAGCCGCGCCAGCGCCTGGTAGCGCGCCCCACCGGCTCCCAGCTCGCTGCGAAATAGCACCACCTCCCGGGCCTCGAAGGGCGGCAACCGCCAGCTGGCCACCTCGGCCAGGAAACGCTCCACGGCGTCACTCCCCCAGGGACGATCCAGCCGCGCCAGGGTGAGGTGGAGCGAGAACCCCCGCTCCTCGGCGGGCACCCCGTGACGCCGGGCACACGCCTCCAGACGCTCGGCCCACTCCTCCATCCCCTCTGCAGTCCCCCCTACCCAAGCTACCCGCGGGCGTCGAGGCGAGGGAAAGAACCCCCCGCCGGCCAGGGCCACGGTCACCGGTTGCACCTGGCGCAGGGCCAGCGCGGCCTCCCGGCGCAGCTCCTCCACCACCTCGGACTGCTGCTCGCCGAGGAACTTCAAGGTCACGTGGAGCCCTTCCGGCCGCACCCAGCGGGCCGGGGGGAGCACCCGACGTAGCTTCGCCAGGCCGTCGGCCAGGGTGCGCCGCAGCGCCTCGGGCAGCTCGACGGCGAAGAACACCCGCATCACCCCTCCACCACGCACCGTCGCAGGAGATCGAGCGCCATGGTGGTGGCCCACTCCCGCACCGCCGCCCGGTCACCGGGAAAGGTGAAGGCTCGATGCCGTCGCGCCGTCGGGGTGACCGCGGCCAGGTGCACCGTGCCCACCGGCTTGGCCTCGCTCCCGCCGCCGGGCCCGGCGATGCCGGTGACGGCGACGGCGCACTCCGCCCCCAGCCGGAGCGCCCCATCTGCCATCGCCTCCGCCACCGGCTGACTGACCGCCCCGTGCTCCTCCAGCAATCTCGGCTCAACCCCTAAGATGTCTATCTTCAGTGCGTTGGAGTAGGCCACCGCACCTCCGATGAAGACCTCGCTGGCGCCGGCCTCGGCGGTGAGCCGCGCGCCCACCATACCCCCCGTGCACGACTCGGCCACCGCCAGCCGCCACCTCCTCTGCCGCAGCGCTGCCAGCAGCGCCCCCGCCAGGGTGGCGTCGTCGATGCCGTAGAGGTCGGCGCCGGCGGCGGCGGCGAAGGCTTCCTCCATTTCACGGATCCGCCTGGCAGCCCCCTCTCCCGACACCTCCAGGACCAGGTCCACCAGCCCCCGACCGGCCAGGATCGTCACATGCTCGCGCCCGAACCGCTCGTACAGCGGCGCCACCCGTGCCTCCACCTGGGACTCGTATACCCCGGCCAGTCGCAACACCCGCACCGCCCCGTCCTCCATCGGCCAGCGGGGAAGGAGGTGGCGAGTGAAGATCGTCTCGAACTCCACCGGAACGCCGGGCAACAGTACGATGGTCGTCTCCCCCGACACCAGCAGCTGCCCCGGCGCGGTGCCCCGGGGGTTGGGGAGGATTTCCGCCCCCTCGATGACGTCTGCCATCTTCAACGCAAAGGGAGGCACCTCCCGGCCCAGCGCCCGATAGCGCGCCGCCAGCGCCTCTTCCAGCGGCGGGTAGCGGTGCACGGCGAGCCCCAGCGCCCGCGCCACCCCCTCGCGGGTGACGTCGTCGGCGGTGGGGCCGAGCCCCCCACAGACGATGATAAGGCCGACGCGAGGCACCAGACCGGAGATCGCCTCGCCAATGGCCACCTCATCGTCCTCGACGCAGCGCTTTTCCACCAGGCGAAAGCCACGCCCGCGCAGCAGTCGCGCGGCCAGCAGCGAGTTGGTGTCGGTGCGCTGGGTGCGCAGCAGCTCCGAACCGACGGCAATGAAGGCAGCGGCTGTCGTCACGCTGCGATTCTAGCGAAACCCCTGGCGGCGGGGCCCGCTTGCGCACCGGCGCGTTTGGCGGTGAAAATGCCCCCATGCACCGTGATCAGCTCCTCGCCTATCTGGAAGATCACCTGAATGTCGATGCGGTCAGCGACGCCGCCGTGAATGGACTGCAGGTGGAGGGTCGTGCCGAAGTGTATCGCCTGGCAACTGCGGTGTCCGCCTCGGCCGCGCTGTTCCGCGCCGCCGCCGCCTGGGGGGCCGATGCCATCCTGGTGCATCACGGCCTCCTCTGGCGGGGGGTCGATCCCGTGCCGCTGGCCGGCGCCACCCGCGAGCGCCTGCGCCTGCTGCTGGCGGCGGACATCAACCTGCTGGCCTACCATCTGCCCCTGGATTGCCACGGCGAGCACGGCAACAACGCCGTGCTGGCGCGCCAGCTGGGCCTCGAGCACCTGGAGCCGTTCGGCCTCTATCACGGCGTCGCCATCGGCTTTGCCGGGGTCTTCCCGCAGCCCGTGGGCGTCGAGGAGCTGGCGCGCCGCGTCCTTGCGGCCACGGGCCAGCAGCCGCTGGTGTTTCCGGGCGGCGACGAGGGGGCGATCGCCTCGGTGGGGGTGGTCTCGGGGGGAGCGCCGGAAACCTTCGACGAGGCGGTATCCGCGGGTCTCGACGCCTTCATCACCGGCGAGGCCCGGGAGTGGGTGATGCATCGCGCCGCCGAGGAGGGGGTGACCTTCGTTGCCGCCGGCCATTACGCCACCGAGCGGTTCGGCGTGGGCGCACTGGGCGAGCACCTGGCGGCGCGCTTCGGCCTCGAGGTTCGCTTTTTTGACTTCCCCAACCCGGCATGAGGCGAAGGACCTTCGGGGAGAGCCCTCGAGGGGTGGCGATCCGAGCAACGGTGAGCTACTCTGCCTGCGCAGTCTTTCGCGCGGCCGCGCCGCGCAGAGAGGAAGGCCATGGAGATCCGTGATCTTGCGGTGGTCCGCCCCCCCCTCACCCCTCTCGATCCAACCCAGCTCCCATTCGGTAAAACATTTTCTCCCAACATGTTTCTCATGGACTGGAAGGCCGATGCGGGGTGGCACGACGCGCGCATCGTGCCCTTCGGGCCACTGTCGCTGTCGCCGGCCACCGCCGTGCTCCATTACGGCCAGGAGATCTTTGAAGGGTTGAAGGCGTTCCGCCACGCCGATGGCAGCGTCCACGTCTTCCGCCCCGACCGCAATGCGGCGCGTTTCAACCGCTCGGCCAGGCGGATGTCCATGCCGGAGCTGCCGGTCGAGCTGCACCTCGAGGCGATTCGCACTCTGGTGGCGCGGGACCGCGACTGGACCCCTCCCCGGCCGGGGGCGCTGTACATTCGCCCGGCGATGATCGCCACCGAGGAGGCGCTGGGAGTGAAGTCCTCATCCAGCTTCCTCTTCTTCATCATCACCGGTCCCACCGGCCCCTACTTCAACACCGAAGGCGGGGTGCGCATCCTGGTGGCGCGGGACTGGGTGCGCGCCGCCCCGGGCGGCACCGGCTTCGCCAAGACCGGCGGCAACTACGCCGCCTCGCTGCTGGCCGGCGAGGAGGCCAAGCGGCGAGGGTGCCACCAGGTGATGTGGCTGGACGCCGTGGAGCGCCGGCACGTGGAAGAGGTGGGGGCCATGAACCTCATGTTCGTCTTCGACGGCGTGGTCACCACCCCACCCACCTCGGGCACCATCCTGGAAGGGGTCACCCGCGAGAGCATCCGGGTGGTATGCCGCGAGCTGGGGCTGCCGTTCGTGGAGCGCCACATTCACATCGAGGAGGTGTTCAACGGCCTGGAGAGCGGCGACTGCAGCGAGATCTTCGGCTGCGGGACGGCGGCCGTGGTGTCGCCGGTGGGCGAACTGGTGGACGTGGTCAACGGCCAGGAGAAGGTGTACCGCGTCGGCGATGGCAACGAGGGACCGATTGCCCGCCGGCTGCGGGAGCGCCTGACCGGTATCCAGTTCGGGGAGTACCCCGACACTTACGGCTGGCTGATGCCGGTGTAGCCAGCGGCGCGGGGCCTCCAGCCGTCGGCGTCATTTCTTCTTGCGCGGCCCCGCCGCGGGCGACCGCGATAGTTTCTCGGCCAGCTCCACGAACTGCCGCGCCAGTTTGTGGCCGGGAGCCAGGTCCACGAGGGGGCGGGAGGCCTGGTGGGACTCCCGCACCTTCACCGAATAGCCGAGGTACGGCTCCAGCACCGGCAGCCGCTCCCCCTTCAACTCCTCCACCAGGCGGCGGGGCAGGGTGGCGCGGCTCTGGAACTGGTTGACGATGATCCCTTCGACCTGCAGCGCTGGGTTGTGGTCCGCCTTCACCTCCCGCACCACCTCCAGCAGGGCGTACAGGGCGCGGCGGGAGAAGTCGTCGCAGTCGAAGGGGATGAGGCAGCGCTGGGCGGCGATCAGGGCTGACATGGTAAAGAAGTTGAGCGCCGGGGGGGTGTCGATCCAGATCTCGGCGAAGCTGTCGAGCTCCTGCAGGGCGTCGCGCAGCTTGTAGATCTTGTAGTGCGACTCCAGTTTCGACTGCAGCTCCTCCAGCTGCCGCGACGCCGGCATGAGGGAGAGTCCCGGCAGCGGGGTGGGGTGGACGAAGGCCGCCGGGTTCTCCCGAAACAGCTTGAAGCCGAGGGTTTGCTCGAAGAGGGCGGCGGCGCCGGGGAGGTTCTCCGCCCGGTCCGGGCCGAGCAGGTAGGCGGTGCTGTTGGCCTGGGGATCCAGATCGACCACCAGCGTGGGGCGACCCGCGCGCCCCGATACCGCGGCCAGGTTACAGACGATGGTCGACTTGCCCACGCCGCCCTTCTGGTTGAACACCACCCGCCGCATGCCACCTCCCCTCGACCCGGACACGCCCGCGGGCCTCTCGGCCCGGGCCTCCCGACCCCGCCGGACGCCCTACTCCGCCAGGGCGCTGGCCAGCTCGCTGGCCAGCGCATGGACATCGAAGGGCTTCTGCAGGAAACGCACGACGCCCTCTCCGACGCCGCGATGGATCGCTTCGTCCCGGGTATACCCGGACATGATGACGACCTTCAACTCCGGCCACCGCCCCTTGAGCCGCATCGCCAGTTCACCCCCGTGCATCCCCGGCAGGAGAAAATCTGACAGCAGCACATCGAAGGCGGGCTGGGCCGCCAGCGCCAGCGCTGCCTCGGCACTCCCCACCGCTGTCACTTCGTATCCCAAGAGCTCGAGGGCATCGCGAATCCCCTCCCGCGTCCCCTCCTCGTCCTCCACCAGCAAGACTCTGGCGCCGGAGCCGCTCGGGCCCAGGGGTCCCGGCTCCGGGCCCGGCGCCTCTGTCACCGCCGGCTGCTCCTCCGCCAGGGGGAAGGTGACGCGGAAGAGCGCCCCCCGCCCCGGCTCGCTCTCCACCTCCACCGCACCGCCGTGCGCCTGGGCAATGCTCTGCACCACCGAGAGCCCGAGGCCGCTGCCCTCGCCGGCGGCCTTGGTCGTGAAGAACGGCTCGAAGATGCGCGCCCGCACGTCGCTGGGGATACCGACCCCGGTGTCGGCCACCTCGAGCCATGCCCAGCCGGCGTTCGCCCCGGTGCGCACCCTGAGCTGCCCACCGCCAAGCATCGCCTCGCGGGCGTTGACCGCCAGGTTGACCAGTACCTGCTCGATTTGCCCGCGGTCCACCCGGACGGGCAGGACTCCGCAGGCCAGGGCCACCTCGAGGGTGACGTTCTCGGGCATCAGGCGTCGCAGCATCGAGGCGGTGGCCCCCACCACCTCGTTGAGGTCGGCGAGCGCCAGCCGGGTCACCTCCCGCCGGGCGAAGAGCAGGAGCTGG
The DNA here is from genome assembly GCA_039961755.1 of Acidobacteriota bacterium. GTDB lineage: Bacteria > Acidobacteriota > Thermoanaerobaculia > Thermoanaerobaculales > Thermoanaerobaculaceae > CALEVZ01. The sequence continues at coordinate 23,524 of JABRVY010000207.1, forward strand.
CGAGCCAGCACGGCGCCGCGCCGGACGTACGCCTCGATTTCACTCAACCCAGTGGCCAGCTCCCCGTCCTGCTGGTGGCGCGCCTTCAAGACCTGGGTGGTGGACAGCAACGCCTGCAGGATGTTGTTGAAGTCGTGGGCCAGACCGCCGGCCAGCTGGCCGACGGCTTCCATTTTTTGCGCCTGGCGCAGGCGTTCCTCGACCTTCCGGCGTTCCGAGACGTCGCGCACCACCACCTGCACCGCCGGTGCCCCGTGGTAGGTGACCGGGGTGTTGGCCACCTCCACCTCCACCGGAGTGCCGTCGGCCCGCAGGAGCACCTCGCCCATCAGCGGTTGCGCCTGCCGTTCGAGCAGGGCGCGGCGGGTTCGCTCCATCACCACCGCGTGATAGTCGGGGTGCACGAACTCCAGCACGTGCCGACCGACCATCTCGGCGGGCGACGAGTACCCTAAAAGGCGCGCCCCCTGCTCGTTGACGAACACCAGCTGGCCGTCCACATGGATGGCAATGGCGTCGGGGGACAGCTCCACCAGGGAGCGGTAGCGCTCCTCGCTCTCCTTCAGCGCCTCCTCGGCCCGTTTGCGGTCGGTGATGTCCTCGTAGGTCCCCAGTACCCCGAAGATGTTGCCGTCGGCGCCGCGCAGCGGAACCTTGGAGGTGCGCAACACCAGCTTCGACCCGCTGGGTGTCGTCTGCGGCTCCTCATAGTTGAGCTTGGCCTCACCGCTGGCTATCACCGCCGCGTCGTCGGCTCGATACAGCGCCGCCTGCTCGCGCCAGGTCATCTCGAAGTCGGTCTTGCCGACCACCTCCTCCCAGGAGTGCAGACCGGCATCCTGGGCGAACAATCGGTTGCATCCCAGATACCGCGACTCGAGATCCTTCCAGAACACCCGGACGGGGATGGTATCCAGCACCAGGCGCAGCATGCGGCGGGATTCCTCCCGTTCCTGCTCCGCCCGCCGGCGTTCGGTGACGTCGAAGAAGGTGGTCACCAGGGCCGGGCCGCCGCTCAGCATGGCGAGCCCCGAGGAGCCGTGGATCCAGCGCTCCTCCCCCCCCTTGGTGACGATCTTGATCTCGAACTCGTCGGCCGCCAGCCGTCCTTCCTGGCGGGCAAAGGCCCTCTCGGTCATGAGCGAGCGAAACTCGGGGTGAACCCCGGTGACGAAACTCGCCCCCACCATCTCGTCGCGGCTGTAGCCGGTGATCCGCGCCGCCCCGGGGTTGGCGTACACGATGGCATCCCCCACGATGATGAGGACACCCACCGGGGTGGTTTCCACCAGAACGCGGAAGCGCTCCTCGCTCTCCCGCAACGCCTCCTCCGCGCGCGTCCGCTCGATGGCCATGGCCACCTGGGAGGACACGAATTCCAGGAGCTCCCGGTCCGCCTCCCCGAACCGCACCCCCTCGCGGTAGCTCTGCACCACCAGCACGCCGATGGTGCGATCCCGCACCTTCAAGGGAATCCCCAGCCAGTCCACCGAGGGGGCCCCCACCAGCTCCACCTCGCCCGCCGCCGCCAGCCGTTCGAACACCTCCGGAGAGGCCAGCAGGGAGCGACCGGTGCGCAGCACGTACTCGGTCAGGCCCTGCCCCAGCGGCTGCGGGGGCGGCGGCTGGTCCACCTCGTCCACGAAGTAGGGGAACGACAGCAGCCCGCGCTCCTCGTCGTAGAGGGCGATGTAGAAGTTCTCGGCGGGCAGCAGGCCGGCCACGGCGCGGTGGATTTCCGGCAGCAGGTCATGCAGGCGAGCGGACGAGTTGGCCGCCTGGGAGATGGCGAAGGTGGCCTCGCGCACCGCCTCGTGTCGCTTGAAGGCGGTGATGTCGCGGGAGACGCCCAGCACCCCCGTCACATCCCCCGTGGCCTGGTCCCGCAGCGGCACCAGCGATGTGGACAGCCACAACGTACGTCTGGCCAGACGTACCTGCCCCTCGAGGACCTCTGATTTGCCGCTCTGCAGAACCCGCCGCAGCGCCGCCTCGGGGTCGCCCGTCTGATCGACCGAGAGCAGCTCCCCGACCGATCTCCCCGTCAACGCCGCCGCCGCAGCGCCGAGCTCCGCCGCCGCGGCGCTGTTCAGGTAGCTCAGACGCAACTCGGGGTCGAAGATGAAGATCAGGTCGGTTGCCGACTCCGCCAGGGCGCGGTAGCGCTCCTCGCTGGCCACCACCGCCGCTGACGCCTTCTGCCATGCCCGCTCGGCGCTCCGCTCCACCCGCAGCGACAGGCGCCAGACCAGAAGAAACAGCGCGAGCCCGGTGACCAGCACGAACAGCGTCCCCTTCAGTACCGAGAGGCGCCAGATGGGTGAAGGCACCGCTCCCGCCTGCTCGAATAGCAGCGTGTCGGACAACCATATGTAGACCCCGGCCACCGCCACGTAGACGCCAGCGGCGATGAGCGCCGCACGCACCACGCGAGGTCGTTTCAGCGCCATGCCACAATGATGGTAGTCGCTTCGTCACCTGAGCGCCAGCATCACCTCGGCAGCGTCATGGGGTACGATTCGAGAGTGAACCTCATCACCCGGACTGTAGGGCTCCCTCTCCTGCTGACCCCGCTCCTGCTGGCCGCCTGCACGGTGACCCGCCAGGGCACGCTGGAGGAGCTCAACGGCACCGTCACGCTGCCGGTGACTGCCTCGGTGGCCTCGGACAGCGCCTGGCTGCGGGCGGTGGATCCCCGCACCGGTGAGGTGCTGCAGGGGCGCCTGTCCCTGGACCCCGCCGGACGTCACGATCGTCCCGGCCCCCATCCCCAGCCCGCCCTGCCC
>JABRVY010000208.1:0-1878 GCA_039961755.1 Acidobacteriota bacterium
GAGGTGAGCATGGAGACACCGGGGCAGGGGGCGGGACCCGGGGTGGATCGGGATGAGGTGCTGCGGCGGGCGGAGATCGACGCCTCCTGCCGCACGCCGGTGATGGCGTTCTTCGCCAGCGGGGTGTTCTGGCTGCTGGTGGGGTCGGCGCTGGCGCTGCTGGCCTCCTGGAAGATGCACTCGCCGGAGTTCCTGGCCGACTGGGCGTGGCTGACCTTCGGGCGGGTGCGGCCGGCGCACCTCTCGGTGGTGGCCTACGGGTGGGCCTCCATGGCGGGGATCGGGGCGCTGCTGTGGCTGGAGGCCCGGCTGTGCCGGGTGCGCCTGCCCTGGCCGGGTTTGCTTCTGGCCGGCTGCGCCCTCTGGAACGTGGCGGTGGCCGGCGGCACCGTGGAGATCCTGGCCGGCCGCGGCACCAGCGTGGAGTGGCTGGAGTTCCCCCCCTTCTGGGCGGTCCTGCTGGGGGTGGTGTTCCTGCTCATCACGGTGGTCTCCATGATGATGTTCGCGGCCCGGCGGGTGGCCCACATTTACGTGTCCCAGTGGTACCTCTTCGGGGCAGTGCTGTGGTTTCCGTTCCTGTACGTGATGGCCAACGTCCTCATCCACGGGGAGCTGGCCCGCGGGGTGACGCAGGCCGCCACCAACTGGTGGTTCGCCCACAACGTGCTGGGGCTGTGGCTGACACCGATCGGGCTGGCAGCGGTGTACTACCTGCTGCCCAAGATCCTGGGCGTGCCCATTTATTCGTACCACCTGTCGCTGCTGGGGTTCTGGACGCTGGCGCTGTTCTACAACTGGGCCGGCACCCACCACCTCATCGGCGGGCCCCTGCCCGCCTGGCTGGTCACCGTGGGGGTGGTGGGGAGCGTGATGATGCTCATCCCCGTGGGGACGGTGGCCCTCAACCACCACATGACCACCCGGGGGCACTTCTGGCGCCTGAAGGAGAGCCCCACCCTGCGCTTCACCGTGTTCGGCGCCATGGCCTACACGGCGGTGTCGGTGCAGGGTTCGCTGACGGCGCTGCGCAGCGTCAACGAGGTGGTGCACTTCACCCACTACACCGTGGCCCACGCCCACCTGGGGGTGTACGCCTTCTACTCCATGGTGATCTGGGCGGTGATGTACTACGCGGTGCCGCGTCTGACCGGGCGGGAGTGGCCCTCGGCGCGGCTGATCGGGGTGCACTTCTGGTGCGCCGCGGTGGGCATGGCGGTGTACTGGGTGGGGCTGACCTGGGCCGGCGTCCACCAGGGCCTGCAGATGAACAACCCCGAGGTGGGCTTTCTGGAGGTGGTGCGCTACACCGTGCCGTACCTGTGGTCCCGCTCCCTGGCCGGGGTGCTGATGACCGCCGGGCACCTGGTGTTTGCCTACCACCTGCTGAAGCTGGCCTCGCCCTCGGCCAGGTGGATCCGCGGGCCGGCGCTGTTCGGGCGCCGGCGCCTGCAGGAGGTGGCCCCATGAGCCGGGCGCCGCTGCTGTACGTGGGGATTCTGCTCACCATCATCGCCTCCTCCCTGGGGCTGGTGCTGCTGCCGGAGCAGCAGCTGCGGGGCCTGGACCCGGTGGTGGGGGATGACGGGGTCGCCCGCCCGGTGGAGCCGGGGGGAGCGGTGGCCGAGGGGCGGGAGCTGTACCGCGCCCTGGGGTGCATGTACTGCCACTCCCAGCAGGTGCGGCCGGAGGGGTTCGGCGCCGATGTGGACCGCGGCTGGGGGGAGCGGCGCACCGTGCCCCGCGACCACATCTTCGACCGCCCGCCCCTGCTGGGCACCATGCGCACCGGGCCCGACCTGGCCAACATCGGCGCCCGCCAGCCCTCGGAGGGGTGGCACTACCTGCACCTGTACGAGCCCACCCTCACCTCCCCCG
>JABRVY010000209.1:0-2882 GCA_039961755.1 Acidobacteriota bacterium
GGCCGGCGAGGTGGAGGCCAGGCGGTTGGCGCCGTGCACCCCCGTGCAGGCCACCTCGCCGGCCACGTGCAGGCCAGGGATGTTGGTCCGACCCGCCAGGTCGGAGACGATGCCGCCGCAGGTGTAGTGGGCGGCGGGCACCACCGGGATACGGTCCTTGCGGATATCGATGCCGTAGCGGGCGCAGCTTTCGGCCACGGTGGGGAAGCGCCTGGCGAATTCCTTTCCCCTGCCGGCCAGATCCAGGAAGACGCACTCGGCACCGGTGGAGTGCATCTCGTCGATGATGGCGCGGGTCACCACGTCGCGGGGGGCCAGCGGTCCCAGGGGATGGTAGCGGCTCATGAACAGGTCGCCGTTGGCGTTGACGAGGGGCGCCCCGGCGCCACGCAGCGCCTCGGTGATGAGATGGCGCGGCGCCCCGGGCACATAGAGGCAGGTGGGGTGAAACTGGATAAACTCCAGGTTCAACAGGCGCGCCCCGGCGCGGGAGGCCATGGCGAAGCCCGAACCGATGGATCCCGGCTGGTTGGAGGTGTGGATGTAGAGGGCCCCCGCCCCGCCGGTGGCGAGCACGGTGGCATTGGCCATCACCGTGCACACCCGGCCGCTGGCCACCTCCAGGAGGTAGGAGCCGGCGCAACGGTTCTCCATTGCGTAGCGGTCGGCGGCGCGGCGGCTGTGGTGGTGGGTGGTCAGGAGGTCGACTCCCTGGTAGCCGGGGACCAGGCGGATACGGGGGTGCTCGCTGGCGGCCCGTTGCAGCGCCGTCTGGATGGCGGCGCCGGTGCGGTCGGCGGCGTGAATGATGCGGGGCACCGAGTGGGCGCCCTCCAACGCCAGATCCAGGGAGCCGTCGGGGCGCCGGTCGAAGGGCACCTCGAGGCGCTCGATGAGCCACTCGCGCACGCACTCGGGGCCGTGCTCGGCGAGGAAGGCGGCGGCCTCGGGCAGGCCGTAGTCGGCGCCGGCGGCCAGGATGTCGCGGGTGAGCAGCTCGGGGGAGTCATCGAGGCCCCGGTAGACGATCCCCCCCTGCGCCCAGGCGGTGTTGGTGGCGCCCGGTTCGGGGGTGCGGCACACCAGCAGCACCTGCGCCCCTCCCTCGGCGGCGCCGAGGGCGGCGGCCAGACCGGCGACGCCGGTGCCCAGCACGAGAACCTCGCAGTGTTCGCGGTCGGCCAGCCTCATCCCCGCACCTTCAAGGAGAGATCCAGTGCCGGCGCGGAGTGGGTGAGGGCGCCCACGGAGATGAAGTCCACCCCGGTGCGGGCGACGTCCGCCGCGTTGGCCAGGGTGATGCCGCCGGAGGCCTCCAGCCGGGCCCGCCCCGCCACCTCCGCCACCGCCGCGGCCATCTCGTCGAGGCTCATGTTGTCCAGCATGATGTGTTCCACTCCACAGGCCAGCGCCTGACGGACCATGTCGAGGGTTCCGCATTCCACCACCAGGGGGAAGTCGGGTCCCAGGAGCCGGCGCACCCGGGCAACCCCCTCGGCCAGGGAGGGGCAGGCGTCCAGGTGGGTGTCCTTGAGCATTGCGGCGTCGAAAAGCCCCATGCGGTGGTTGACCCCACCCCCGCAGCGCACCGCGTGTTTCTCCAGGGCTCGCCAGCCGGGGGTGGTCTTGCGGGTGTCCAGCACCCGGCAGGCGGTGCCCACCAGGGCGTCCACGAAGCGGCGGGTCAGCGTCGCAACCCCCGAGAGATGGGCGATGAAATTTAGGGCGGTGCGCTCGGCGGCCAGCACGGCGCGGGCTCGCCCCGCCACCACGGCCACCACCTCTCCGGCTTCCACCGCGGCGCCGTCGGATTTGAGCAGGTCCACCTGGCAACCGCCGTCCAGGAAGGTGAAGGCGGCGGCAAAGGCCGGGGCCCCGGCGATCACCCCCCCGGCCCGGGCCAGCAGCAGCGCCTGGACCACCTCGTGCTCGCCAAATACTGCGTTTCCAGTGACATCGGGCAGGTCCTCGGCAAAGGCGGCGGCCAGCAGCGGCGGCAGGTGGCGGTCGTAGGGCGCAGGTATTGCGATCACGGGGCTATTGTAGCCGTACGGCGCACGGCGACCTCTCGTTCTCCTGCCGGTGCCTCGTCAACGCCCCCGGGCCAGCGCCCTCGCCACCGCCGCCACGTGTTCCGGGGTGGTGCCGCAGCACCCCCCGATCAGGCGCGCACCGGTGGCCAGCCAGGCCAGGGCGCAGCGGGCGTAGCGCTCCGGCTCCGTGGGCTCGGCCCGCAGGTGGGGCGCATCCTCGGCGAAGTAGGCGTTGTTGGCATGGGCCACGAGGGGGAGCACGGTGGCCTCGGCCATGGCTGTCAAGGCCGGGAGCATGTCTTTGAGTGCGGTGCAGTTCGCCCCCACGGCAGCGACCTCGGGCAGGGATACGGCGGCCGCCGCCAGGCCGGCGTCTTCCCCGGAAAGGAGCTGCCCGTCTTCCCGGCAGGCGAAGGAAACAATCACCGGCAGCCCCGTGGCGATGGCGGCGTCCACGGCGGCCAGCGTTTCAGGGATGGAGTTGAACGTTTCCAGCAACAGCCCGTCGGGGCGGGCAGCGGCGAGTATGGCCGCGGTGGCGGCGTGCTCCTTGAGCAACACCTCGTCGGCCGGCACCAGATCCGGCCGGTAGCAGTCCTCCAGGGTGGTCATGGAGGCCAGCACCAGCACCTCTCGGCCGGCCTCGGCGGCCCCCTCCCGGGCCAGGCGTGTCGCCAACGCCGCCAGCTCCGCGGCGCGGTCCTCGAGGCCCACCCGCCGCAGGGCGTAGGGGCTCACCCGGAAGGTGAGGGCGGTGAGCACCTCGGCGCCGGCGGCGGCGTAGTCGGCGTGCAGCCGGCGCACTTCCCCCGGGGCCTCGAGGAGCGCCCCCACCCCCCACAGCCGCCC
>JABRVY010000210.1:0-1228 GCA_039961755.1 Acidobacteriota bacterium
CGCTTGAGAGTACGGCTCGCGCCCTCGCCCCTGCGTGCGCCCGCCATCATCGGCGTCTCCGGCCTCTCGTCACGAACCCAACCGCGGTTTTCGGGCTGAGCTGTGCGCATACCATCAACGTAGGGCGTCCCGCCGGCAAGATCAACCGTCGAGGGGTGCTTCAGATCACAATCCCATGCCCTGGCCCCGAGGAGCGATGCTGAGCTGGCCGGGAAGACGAACGAGGGGAAGGGGCCCGTCTGACCATCGGGTCGACGCCGCGTTGGGTGCCGCGTCCGGGGGCTATACTTGCCGGGGTCTTTCACCTCGGCTGATGGAGGGAAACATGCTGAAACGGGGAGCGGCGGTGCTGGCGACGGTGGTGGGCTTCGTGCTGCTCGGATGCAGCACCGGGTTGCAGCGGCAGCCGCCAGAGAGCTTGGTGAAACCGCGGTCCTTCCATGAGTTTCTGGAGGAGGCACGGCGAAACGCGGAGGTCAGGCGGCAGCTCGTGCTGGAGGCCGAGGGCCATCTGGCCGAGGGGATCACCTCTCTCTTGGTGTTCGGCGACGGTGTGGCGGTGCTCAACGGAGTGCGGCAGTTTCGCGTTCCAGACAACTCCGTCGTTGCCCTCGTGGAGCTCCTGATTACTCGTGGGGTGGCGTCGTGGCCCGAGGAAAGCTCCGTGCCTGAGGGCAACGCCCTCGAGATCCACCGCCGGCTCCTCATCACGATCGGGGAGGCCAGCCATCGGGTGATCGAAAGAAACAAGCGCCCGACCCGGCCCTCTCTGCAACGGCTGCTGCACGACATGGCGGAGCTGGTGCGGCCGTTCAGCGCCGCCGGAGTGGAGGTGAGTTCGCTGGCGGAGGGGCTGCGCATGGTGGCCGACGGGACGCTGGCTCCCCACGTGCTGACCGTCAACGCTCTGGCTCCGGGAATGCCCGGTGCCGAGGAAGGGGCGCTGGGGGGGTGGCAGCTGACCCTTTACCGCAACCTGTTGGGCGTTTCGAGCTACAGCCTCAAGGACGGCGTGCGGCCTCTGTCCCGGCGGCCGTTGTCAGCCGCGGAGGTCGCCGCGCTTGCGCAGATGCTTGCCGAGGGCGACGCGGCCTCGTTCCCTGCCCAGGTGCATGTGGAGCGCGGGCACTTTCAGCTGGTCGTCGAGCTGCTGGGCCGGCGGGTGAGTGTGCAGGCGCGACAGTTTGCCGGCCAGGGGGCAGCGGCGGGGGCCGAGGCGCGGGGGAAG
>JABRVY010000211.1:0-1186 GCA_039961755.1 Acidobacteriota bacterium
TGGGGGAGAGGTTCTCCTGCCGCTCCAGCAAGTAAAAGGTGACGTTGGCCGCGGTGGCGTTGGGGTTGTGCACCCAGATCGTCGTGTACCACACCGCCGGTGGCACCCCGGGGCGAGCCCCCACCGAGGGGAGAAAGACGTCGGTGCCGGTGAAGACGGCGTGGGCGAGGGTGGCAGCGCCGAGCACAACGAGCGCCGCCGGGGTGATGAGAACTCTCCTTGCGAACATTATTGGCCTCCTTTGCTCCTGTCAGACGTGCTGTAGCTGTGAGAAAGTGTGGGCGATGTATCATTTTTTGATGAGCGCATGAATATGTACCCGGCGGCGACGCTGAATGGCGAGCGGTCACGGCAAGCTAACCCCCCTCTTCAGATGAGGAATGCGTTCGCAAGACTGCTGGCGTCCGTCGTTCTGCTGGTCTTCGCGGTCGATGGCAGGGGCGAGAGGCTGCCAATCCGCGCCTTCGACTCCCGCGACGGTCTGGCCGGAGACCGTATCACCTGCCTGCTGCAGGATTCGCGCGGCTTTCTGTGGGTGGGTACGGACACGGGCCTCTCCCGCTTCGACGGCCGGCGCTTCACCCGCTGGACCACGGCGGACGGGTTGCCTCATCCGGTGGTGCGGTCGCTGGCCGAGGACGCCGGCGGCCGTCTGTGGGTGGGGACGTCCTACGGGCTGGCGGTGCTCGCCGACACCCGAGATCTGGACGCTCGGCCTTTCCAGGTTCTGCCGCCAGCTGGGGAACCCCTGGACAACCTGGTGTACGCCGTGCTCCCCGACGGCGACGGCGTGCTGGCCGGTTTCGGGGCGGCGCTGACGCGCGTCACCCGCCGCGATGGGAGCTTCTCGCGGGAGATGCTGGTCCGGACTCCCGCCCGCATCACCGCCCTGGCCCGGGACCGGTCGGGCCGTCTGTGGGTGGGCACGGAAGCTGGATTGACACTACTCGGCGAGGGAGGCACCCTCGAGGTCATACCGGTGGCCCGGGAGGGCCGCGACAACCACGTGGTCGCCCTGGCCGGCGATGCTGCCGGTCGGCTGTGGGTCGCCACCCGCGCTCTGTGTAGCTTCGATCCCGCCAGGACGAGCGGTTCGCCGCAAACCCTCTTCGAACAGGCCCGGTGGTGGCGTCCGGCCTCACCCCACCCGCCACCTTTCCAGGGGGAGGGGCCGGTGTGCTGGGGC
>JABRVY010000212.1:0-16376 GCA_039961755.1 Acidobacteriota bacterium
CTCCTCGCCCAGTGAGGTACAGTCCCCCGACCGTCATGGCGATGACCGTGAGGATCGGGACCACTGCGTTCACCGCCCGCAGCGGCTTGCCCGTGGGTGGCATCAGGAGCTGACTGGAGAAGTCGGCAAGGGGGACGGCGTCCCGGGCCAGCACCTCCCCGGTCCGCCGGGCCCGGCGTTCGGCTGCCAGCATGGGCCCGAAATCCCGCCCGCTGACCGCCACCGCAAACCCCAGCACGAGAGCGAAAATGGGATAAAAACGATAGGGGATGGTGGCGATGAAGGTGGAATAGGCGTTGTAGGGCGCCCCGATATCGGCGAAGGCCGAGGCGATGAGCCCCACCTCGAAGCCGATCCAGGTGGTCAGCGGCACCAGGCTGGCCACCGGGGCGGCGGTGGAATCGACGATGTAGGCGAGCTTTTCCCGGGACACCCGCAGGCGGTCGGTCACCGGGCGCATGGTGGAGCCGACGATCAAGGTGTTGGCGTAATCGTCGAAAAAGACCAGGATGCCCATGAGCCAGGCCGATAGCTGGCCACTGCGCGCGGTGGTGGCGTAGCGGGACAGCGCCGCCACGATCCCCTGGGTACCCCCGGCGCGGTTGATCACCCCCACCATGCCCCCCAGCAACGTGGAGAAGATGATGATGGCGGCGTGATCCTTGTCGGCCAGGGCGCCGAGCACAAACTGGTCGATGCTGCGGGCAAAGGCGAGGGGCAGATGACCGGCGTTGAGGATCAAGGCCCCGGCGAGGACGCCCACAAAGAGGGAGACGAGGACATCACGAAAGATCAGCGCCAGGGCAATGGCCACCAGAGGCGGCATCACCGATAGCCAGCCGGGAATCACCAGAACCCTGGTGGCTGCCGACGCACCGTCCGCCGCCTGAACGCCCACCTGGCGCCACCCCGCCCGCAGGCCCGGCGGCCGCAGCTCGTACTCGGACTGACCCGCCACCCGGGACTGGACCATGGTTCCATCGACGGTGAAGACCAGCTCTCCCGCCAGTGGTGCGCCCTCCGGCGACCCCTGCACTCGCACCCACAGCGGGCCACCGGCGTGGGCGGCGCCGGCGGCCGAGACCTCCAGGGCCAGGCAGGGGGCAGCGGAAAAGACCGCCACGACCACCGCGAGGGCAATGCCCATGGCGCCAGCCCGCATCACGGCGTCAGGCTGGAAAGCGCCAGATTGACGAGGATCACGGCGATGGCGAGGGGACAGATGTAACGCACGAGGACGCGAAAGAACGCCCGCTGGAAGCGCGAGGCCCGCGCGAAGGCGATCTCGTCCAGGGCCGGGTCGACGCCCCACCGCCAGCCGACGAAGAGGGCGAGGAGGAGCCCGCCGATGGTGAGGGAATACTTGGCAAACACCGTGTCCATGGCGTCCAGAAACGAGACCCCCAGGCCGGGAAGGCTGGTCAACCAACCCACCGCCCCGTTCCCCAGGGCCGAGGGAACGCCCAGGACAAAGGCCAGTACACCCAGCACCAGCACAGCCCGGCGCCGCGTCCACCCCCGCTCGTCGATGAGGTACGCCACCGGTACTTCCAGCAGCGAGATGGAGGAGGTGAGCGCGGCGATGAGCAAGAGAATGAAGAAGCCGGCACCGAAAACCATGCCGCCGGGGATCTTGTCGAACACGTTGGGCAGCACCACGAAGATCAGCCCAGGACCCTCCGCCGGGCTCAGGCCAGGGAAGGTGAAGAGGGCGGGGAAAATCGCCAGCCCCGCCAGCAGCGCAATGGCGGTGTCGGCCCCCACCACCCAGAGCGCCGAGGAAAACAGGTTCGCCTGGCGGGACAGGTAGGAGCCGTAGGTGATCATGGCGCCCATCCCCAGCGACAAGGAGAAAAACGCCTGCCCCAGCGCTTCCATGACGGTGGCGAAGGTCACCTTGGAAAAGTCGGGCTTCAAGTAAAACTCCAGCCCGACGGAGGCCCCCGGCAGGGTCACCGAGCGCAACACCAGCAAGAGAAGAATGGCCAGCAACACCGGCATGAGCACCTTGGTGGCCCGCTCGATCCCCCCCTTCACGCCTCCCAGGACCACTGCCATGGTGAAGGCCATGAACACGGCGTGCAGCGACAGGGTCATCGTCGGGTTCGAAATGAGGGACGTAAACGCCTGTTTCACATATTCTTCCGAGGGAATGCGGACAAACGCACCGCTGGCGTCATTGAGGAAGTAACCGATGGTCCAGCCGGCCACCACGCTGTAGTACGACAGGATGCCGATGCCCGTCACCACACCCAGCCCACCCACCAGACGCCACAGGCCTCCCCTCGACAGGGCGGCGAAGGCACCCACCGGGTTGCGCTGGGTGCGGCGGCCGATGGCCAGCTCGGCGAGCATGATGGGCAGTCCGATGAGCAGCACGCAGAGGAGGTAGACGAGCACGAAGGCCGCGCCGCCCGAGCGCCCCACGGTGGTGGGAAAGCGCCAGATGTTGCCCAGGCCGATTGCCGAGCCGGCCGCCGCCAGCACGAAACCGACCCGCGACCCCCACAGGCCCCGGGGGCCGCTCACCACATCCCCCTCGCGGCACGCAGAGCCTCGACCCGCAGAGCACCGCAACACTGTGGCCTCCCGCGAGCCCCGGACGTCGTGCGAGTCACGTTCTCAGTATAGGCCAACTGGAGCCGATGCGCGAGAGGGCGAGCTGCCACCTCCGACCGGAAAACCCCGGCCTCGGGCCAAGTCCCCCATCGAAAGGGGAAGAATCGGGACTAGGTGTAGATCAGTGGCCGCTCGATGTTTCTTCGCACCTTCCACACGTACGTGTACAGCGGGTAGTTGAGCACCACCTCGAAGCTCATCTCGATATTGATGTAGAGGTTGCCCCGCGTGACCTTGAGGTTCTCGGCGGGAAGCTTCAGGCGCAGTTTGTTGGCGCGCTCCAGGATCTTCTGGGCGATGACCTCATCGGTCATCCCGGGAGCAGTGGCGCGATCGGCCAGCTCCCCGGCGTAATCGGTCAGCTCCGCCACCGCCAGCTTGGCCGGCACCGCCTTGATACCGATGATGACGACGACGGCCAGGAGCACCACACCGACGATGCACCCCAGGTTGCCTTCACCCCTTTCCCTACGCCTCCGCATATGGCCCTCCTTGTTCTGCCGCTAGCGTACCAGATCGAAGGTACGCGACCAGCGAGTGCGGGTGAAGAAGTGCACCAACACCGACCCCAGCTGCTTGAGACGGTCCCCCCAGCCGCGCCACTCGTGGGAGTTCGGTTCCGCCTCGTACGACCAGTAGATGAACAGGGCTCGCCCCTTCATGTAGCTGCGCGGCACCGGCCCCCAGAAGCGGGAATCGTAGGAGTTGTCGCGGTTGTCCCCCATGCAGAACACGTAGCCCTCCGGCACGGTGTAGGGCCCGAAGTGGTCGCGGTTGCGCTGGGAAGGGTGGACGAAGGGGGAGTCGGGGAAGATCTGGGGGTCCTTGAACACCGCCCGCGGGTTGACCTCCGGTTGGCCGGCCACGGTCAGGCGTTTGGCTTCGATTTCCACCGTCTGCCCGCCCACCGCCACGGCGCGCTTGATGAAATCCCGGCGCGGCTCCTGGGGGTACTTGAACACCACCACGTCCCCCGGCCGCACGTCCCGGTAGGGCAAGAGCCGATGCAGGGGGGTATCCCAGTGCGGCGCGTACACGAACTTGTTGACGAACAGGTGGTCGCCGATGAGGAGGTTGTCCTCCATGGAGCCGGTGGGGATCTTGAACGCCTGTGCCACGAAGGTGCGGGCGAACAGGGTGAAGATCACGGCGACGAGAATCGCTTCGTAGTACTCGCGGAACAGCTTGCCTCGCTTCATGTTTCCACCTTGAGCACGGCGAGAAAGGCGTCCTGGGGGATGTCCACGCGACCCAGCCGCTTCAGCCTCTTCTTGCCCTCTTTCTGACGTTCCAGGAGTTTACGCTTGCGGGTGATGTCGCCCCCGTAGCACTTGGCGATGACGTTCTTGCGCAGCGGCTTGACCGTTTCCCTGGCGATCACCCGGTTGTCGATGGCCGCCTGGATGACCACCTCGAAAAGCTGCCGGGGGATCATCTCCTTGAGCTTCCCGGCCAGCGTGCGGGCGCGGGGGTAGGCGGAGGCGCGGTGGACGATGAGCGCCAGGGCGTCCACCGGCTCGCCGTTGACGAGGATGTCCAGCTTCACCAGGTCTGCCTCCTGATACCCCGCGAGGTGATAGTCGAACGACGCGTAGCCGCGGGAGCAGGACTTCAACTTATCATAAAAGTCCAGCACCACTTCGGCCAGGGGTAGACGGTACTCCAGCAGTACCCGCCCGCCGCCCAGGTGCTCGAAGCGTGCCTGCTCCCCGCGCCTGCCCTCCACCAGCTTGAGCACCGCCCCCAGGTACTCCTCCGGGGTGAGGATGGTGGCGATGATCACCGGCTCCTCGATGGCGGCGATGCGGCCGGGGTCGGGGAGCTGCGCCGGGTTTTCCACTTCGATCATCTGGCCGCTCTTGGTCAGCACCCGGTAGGCCACGTTGGGTGCGGTGGTGATGAGCTCCAGGTGGAACTCCCGCTCCAGGCGCTCTTGCACGATCTCCATGTGCAGCAACCCCAAGAACCCGCAGCGAAAGCCGAACCCCAGCGCCTGCGAGGTGTCGGCCTCGAAGGTGAACGCCGAGTCGTTGAGCGCCAGCTTTGCCAGGGCGTCGCGCAGCTCCTCGAACTGCGCCGCATCCACCGGGTAAAGGCCGGCGAAGACCATCGGTTTGGCGTCTCGGAACCCGGGCAGGAGCGTGTCGGCCGGCCGGCGAGCGTCGGTCAGGGTGTCGCCGATGCGTACCTGGTGAATGTCCTTGATGCCGGCAAAGAGGAACCCCACCTCACCGGTTCCCAGCTCCTCCTGCTGCACGGGCCGTGGGGTCAGCACCCCCACCGCCTCCACCTCGGCGTCCCGCCCCGAGGCCAGAAATCGCACCCGCTCGCCCCGCCGCAGGCAGCCGTCCACCACTCGCACCAGGCAGCGCACCCCCCGGTAGGCGTCGTAGGAGGCGTCGAACACCAGCGCCCGCAGGGGCGCCGAGGCGCCGCCGCGGGGCGGCGGCACGCGGGTGACGAGAGCCTCCAGCACCTCCTCCACCCCCTCGCCGGTCTTGGCGGAGATGGCTAGACTGTCGCTGGCGTCCAGGCCCACCACCTGTTCGATCTGCTCCTTCACCCTCGCCGGATCGGCCTGCGGCAGATCGATCTTGTTGAGCACCGGGATGATCTCCAGACCCTGCTCGACCGCCAGATAGGCGTTGGCGAGGGTCTGGGCCTCCACCCCCTGGGAGGCATCCACCACCAGCAGTGCCCCCTCGCAGGCCGCCAGCGAGCGGGACACCTCGTAGGAGAAATCCACGTGCCCGGGAGTATCGATGAGGTTGAGAAGGTAGGTCTGACCATCCCGGGCGGTGTAGGTGAGCGACACCACATGCGCCTTGATGGTGATGCCGCGCTCCCGCTCCAGATCCATGGAGTCCAGGACCTGCTCCATCATCTCCCGCTGCGACAGCGCCCCGGTACGCTCCAGCAGCCGGTCGGCCAGGGTCGACTTGCCGTGGTCGATATGGGCGATGATGCAAAAGTTGCGAACTCGATCCTGGTTCACCCACACTCCTGTTGGTCCGCCCCAGGGCGAACGAGCGATTCTAGACGAACTCTCTCCCCGTCCTCGGGCTAGACCAGGGGGGGAAAGGTGGGGCGGCCGCGGGCGTCGGCGCCCCCCTTGAAGGGCGCACGGGGGTACGCGCGCAGGGCAAAGGGATCATCCAGCCGACCGGCGAGCGCCTTCAGCTGTCCGGCACGGGCGATCATGGCGGCGTTGTCGGTGGTCAGGGGGACGGGAGGCACGAGGGTGGGCAGGCCGAGACTCTCGCCCAGCGCCGGCAGACGGCGGCGCAGCTCGGCATTGGCCGCCACCCCTCCGGACATCGCCAGCACCTGGGGCCGGTATCGGTCCACCAGCTCGGGGAGCGGTGCCAGCAGCCAGGTCACCACCGTGTCGCGGAAGGAGGCCAGCAGGTCCAGCAGCCGCTGAGGGGGATGGGCAGGGTCGGCCAGGGGCACGCCCCCCAGTTCGGCAGCGGTGCGGATCGTGGCCGTCTTGAGGCCCGAAAACGAGTAGTCCAGCGCTCCCGAGGGGTCCTTGATACGAGGGGGGTGGAAGGTGAAGGCGTGGGGGTCCCCGCCTTCGGCCAGCCGGTCGATCACCGGGCCACCCGGGTAGGGCAGCCCCAACGCCGCCGCCACCTTGTCGAACACCTCGCCGGCGGCGTCGTCCCGGGTACGGTTGAGGGCCCGCACCTCCCCTCCCGCCATGAGAAAACAGCTGGTGTGCCCCCCAGACACCACCAGGGTGAGCACCCGCTCCGGCAGCACCGCCGCCGGCTGACCGTCCAGGGAAATGAACGGCGACACCAGGTGGCCCTCCAGGTGATCCACCCCGACGAGCTTCACCCCCCGCGCCCAGGCGTAGGCAGCGGCGAAGCTGGTACCTACCAGCAGCGCGCCGATCAGGCCCGGGCCGCGGGTGACTGCCACCAGCTCCACGCTCCCCAGCCCCACCCGTCGCTCCGCCTCGCTCAACAAACCGGGCAACACCTCCAGGTGCCGGCGGGAGGCCAGCTCCGGCACCACCCCCAGGTAGGGGGCGTGCACCGCCACCTGGGAAGACACCAGGTTCAGCTGTACCGCCCCCTCGCCGTCCAGGATGGCCACCGCCGTCTCGTCGCAAGAGGTCTCGATCCCCAGCGTCACCGGCGCCACCGCCCCATGCCCCGCGACCATCACTGCCCCACCCGGGCCACCGAGGAGGGGGTCACCGGCGAGGCAACGCCGCGTTCGGAGATGATGGCGTGAATCAGCTCGGGGGGAGTCACGTCGAAGGCGGGGTTGAAGACGCCCGCCTCGACCGGACAGGCCCGGCAACGGCGAAAGCGACGAACCTCCTCGGCGCCGCGCTCCTCGATGGGGATCGCTGCCCCGTCGGGGCAGGCGAGGTCGAAGGTGGTGGTGGGGGCGGCGACGACCAGGGGAACGCCGTGGCGCGCCGCCAGCACCGCCAGCGGGTAGGTGCCCACCTTGTTGGCCACCGCGCCGTTGGCGGCGATGCGATCGGCCCCCACCACCACCCCCTGCACCAGCCCGCGGGCCAGCACCGTGGCCGCCGCGGAGTCGGCCAAGACGGTCACCGGGATGCCGTCCTGCACCGCTTCCCAGGCGGTCAGCCGGGCCCCCTGTAGCACCGGTCGGGCCTCGCAGGCGTACAGGCGCACCAGTCGCCCCTGGGCGTGCAGCGCCCGCACCACCCCCAGCGCCGTTCCCACCCCCCCGGTGGCCAGGGCGCCGGCGTTGCAGTGGGTGAGGATCGCCACCTGGCCCGAAAAGAGCCCGGCGCCGTGTCCGGCGATCGCCTGGCAGGCCGCCGCGTCCTCCTCGTGCATGCGCTGCGCCGCCGCCAGCGCGTGGGCCGCCCGATCCCCGGGCGGGGCCGTTTCGCAGGCCGCCAGCACTCGCCCCACCGCCACCGCCAGGTTGGTGGCGGTGGGCCGGGCGGCCGCCAGGGCGTGGGCGGCCCGCCGCAGCCGCCGGAGGTCGACCCCGCGCCTCGCCTCGGCGGCCAGGGCGTAGGCGGCGGTCAGGCCGATGGCGGGGGCGCCGCGCACCACCAAGGCGCGGATGGCCCGCCCGGCCGCCGCCGCGCCGCCGATCCTCACCCACTCCTCCCGCTCCGGCAGCTGCCGCTGATCCAGCAGCTCCAGGCCATCCCTCCAGCGCAGCGGGGACACCCTCGTCATCACCATGGCGCCATGGTAGCGCCACCGCGGCCGAGGCCGGTTTGCGGGAACAAACCTGGCGCCGATATACTTGTCTGGCACGAAAGGAGGCGATTGATGCCCATCCGCATCGCCATCAACGGCTTTGGACGCATCGGCAGACTCATTTTCCGGCAGGGGTTCGGTGACCCCGATCTGCAGTTCGTGGCCATCAACGACATCACCGATGCGCCCACCCTGGCGCATTTGCTCAAGTACGACTCCCTGCACCTGCGCTGGGACCGCCCGGTGTCCACCGACGCGGACGGTCTGCTGGTGGACGGCGTGCCGGTGAAGGTCACCGCCATCCCCGACCCCGCCAACTTGCCGTGGAAGGAGCTGGGGATCGACCTGGTGCTGGAGTGCTCGGGGCGCTTCACCAAGGCCGAACAGGCGAAGGCGCACCTGGAGGCGGGTGCCCGCCGGGTGGTCATCTCCGCCCCCGCCAAGGGGGTGGACCTCACCGTGGTGTTCGGCGTCAACCACACGGCGCTGGACCCGTCGCGGCACCTCATCGTCTCCAACGGCTCCTGCACCACCAACTGCCTGGCCCCGGTGGTCAAGGTGCTCAACGAGACCTTCGGGGTGGAGTACGGCCTGCTCACCACCGTGCACGCCATGACCAACGACCAGCGCATCCTCGATCTGCCCCACAAGGATCTGCGCCGCGCCCGGGCCGCCGGGGTCTCCATGATCCCCACCTCCACCGGCGCCGCCCGCGCCATGGCCGAGGTGTTCCCCGAGCTCAAGGGGCGCCTGGACGGCCAGGCGGTGCGCGTGCCGACCTTTGACGTCTCGCTGGTGGACTTCACCTTCACATCGACGAAGACCCTCTCCGCCGCCGCCATGAACGACGCCTTCCGGGCGGCCGCCGCCGGCCCCTTGAAGGGCATCCTGGAGGTGTGCGAGGAGCCCCTGGTCTCCATCGATTTCCGCGGCACCACCGCGTCCTCCATCGTCGACGCCCTGGCCACCATGGCGGTCGGCGACCGCATGGGCAAGGTCCTCTCCTGGTACGACAACGAGTACGCCTACGCGGCCCGCTGCGTGGACATCGCCCGGCTGTACGTGTGACCGGCAGGGAGCGGCGGCCATGAAACCCCTGCGCTCCATCGACTCTCTGGCGGTGGCCGGGCGGCGGGTGCTGCTGCGGCTGGACCTCAACGTCCCCATCAAGAACGGCGCGGTGCTGGATGACACCCGCGTGCGCGAGGCGGCCCCCACCGTGCGCCTGCTGGCCGAACGGGGCGCCATCGTGCTGGCCTGTTCCCACCTGGGGCGGGCCAAGGGAAAGCCGGACCCGGCCCTGTCTCTGGCGCCGGTGGCGCCGGTGCTGGCCCAGTACGTAGGTCGGCCGGTGGGGTTCGTACCCGACGTGGCAGGGGCAGTCGCCCAGGCGGCTGTCGCCGCCGCCCAGCCGGGCGACGTACTCCTCTTGGAAAACCTGCGCTTCGAACCGGGTGAGGAGGCCAACGACCCCGAGTTCTCTGCTCGCCTCGCCCGCCTCGCCGATGCCTACGTCAATGACGCCTTCGGCACGGCGCACCGGGCGCACGCCTCGACGGCGGGGGTGGCGGCCCTGTTCCCCGAGCGGGCCGCGGGCCCCCTGATGGCGCGGGAGCTGCAGGCTCTGACCACCGTGCGGGATCACCCCGAGCCCCCCTTCGTGGCGGTGGTGGGGGGTGCCAAGATCTCCGGCAAGCTCGAGGCCCTCCAGGCCCTGGTGGAGAAGGCCGACACCCTCGCCCTGGTGGGCGGTATGGCCAACACCTTCCTGCTGGCCCAGGGCCACGAGGTGGGCGCCTCACTGGTGGAGCGCGACCTGCTGGACACCGCCCGCGACATCCTCGCCCGCGCCGCCGCTCGCGGCGCCACCGTCCTCCTGCCCGCCGACGTGGTGGTGGCGGCCGGCCCGGACGCGCCCGAGGGGCGGGTGGTGGCGGCGACGGCCATCCCCGCCCAGGAGATGGCGCTGGACGTGGGGCCCGCCACCGTCGCCCGCCTGGAGAGAGCCATCGCCTCCGCCCGCACGGTGTTCTGGAACGGGCCGGCGGGGGTCTTCGAGCGCCCGCCCTTTGCCGCCGGCACCCTGGCCATCGCCCGGGCGATGGCCGCCAGCCCGGCGTTCACCGTGGTGGGCGGTGGCGAGAGCGTGGCCGCGGTGCAGCAGGCCGGGGTGGCGGACCGCATCTCCCACGTCTCCACCGGCGGCGGTGCCTCCCTGGAGCTGCTGGGCGGGGCCATCCTGCCTGGCGTGGCCGTGCTCGAGGCCGAGGCATGACCCGGCGGCCGCTGATCGCCGGCAACTGGAAGATGCACGGCGACTGCGCCTGGACGCAGGGGTACCTGGAGCAACTCCTGCCCCGGGTGAAGGCCAACGGCCCCGAGGTGGTGGTCTGTCCCCCCTTCACCGCCCTGGCGGCGGCGGCGGTGATCGTGGTGGGCTCGCCGGTGGCGCTGGGGGCGCAGAACTGCCACTGGGAGGAAAAGGGAGCCTTCACCGGTGAGGTGTCCGCCGCCATGCTGGTCGAGCTGGGAGCGAGCTGGGTGATTGTGGGGCACTCCGAACGGCGCCAGTACTTCGGCGAGACCGACGAGACCGCCGTGCGGCGGGCCGCCGCCGCCCAAGGCGCCAGGCTCGGTGCCATCCTGTGCGTGGGGGAAACGCTGGCCCAGCGCCAGGCGGGGGAAACCCTGGCGGTGTTGGAGCAACAGACGCGGGAGCTCGGTCTGCTCGACCCCGCCCGCCTGGCCATCGCCTACGAGCCGGTGTGGGCGATCGGCACCGGGCACACCGCCACCCCGGCCCAGGCGCAGGAGGCGCACGCCTTCCTGCGGGAACGGGCGCGAGAGCACTTCGGCGCGGACGCTGCGCAGCGCCTGCGCATTCTCTACGGGGGCAGCGTCAAGCCCGACAACGCTGCGGAACTGCTGGCGGAAGGGGATGTGGATGGTGCCCTGGTGGGCGGCGCCAGCCTTGACGTGGAAGGGTTTTCGGCTATCATCCAAGCTGCCGCCGGGGGAATGGTTTCGGCCCGGTAGCCAAGGAGTGGGCAACGTGTTTACCCTGCTGTTGATCCTCTACATCATCGTGTGCGTCTTCCTGATTCTGGTGGTCTTGCTCCAGCAGGGAAAAGGCTCCGACGTGGCCGCGGCGTTCGGCGGGGGCATGGCCCAGCAGTCCTTCGGCCCGCGAGGCACCACCACCTTGATGCACAAGCTCACCACCGGCTCGTTCGTGGTGTTCGTGGCACTGTGCATCGGCCTGTCGGTGGTCACGGCGCGGGGGACCAAGTCGGTCACCGCTGGCGTCAAGGCCGCCCCCGCGAAGGCTGCCCCTGCCGAGCCGGGCGTGGAGCCGGTGGCCGCCCCGGCGGAGGAGGCTCCCCAGAGCGAGGCGGTGCCTCCTGCCGCAAAGACGCCGGCCGAGGAGCGATCGCAGTGAACGAGTGTGCCGAAGTGGCGGAATTGGTAGACGCGCACGTTTGAGGGGCGTGTGGCGAAAGCCGTGCCGGTTCGAGTCCGGCCTTCGGCATGAACCTTCCCTCCTCTCCTTGCTGACACCGGGGCGGTACCCACAGGAGAGATGACCGCAGGCGATCATCGCCTCGACCCTTCCGCCGGAGCGCCGCCTCGCCTGCGGCGGTGATCCCGATCATGGAAATCCGCGTTCTGAGGTGGTACTCTTCTACTCCAGAGCGACGATGAGGAGGATCCCCATGCAGAAAACCCTGGCAACCGCACTGGCGATGGTGTGTGCCACATGGGCTCTGGCGGTGACCCCGGCGCAGGAGAGCTTCCTGCTGTCGGTGGGACGTGGGCAGGGCTCATGCGTCACCGTGGGCGCGCAGCAGGTGTGTGCCCAGTGGCGCACCACCGTGTGGATTCACAACCCCTCCCCAACCCAGTCAGCCACCGTCGACATCTTCTTTCTGGAGCGGAAGGTGAACACCTCTCCCACCAGCCGCCGGGTGACGGTGGCGCCGGGCGAGGCGCGGGAGTTCACAGACATCTTCAAGGACAACTTTGGTTTCGCGGAAA
Source organism: Acidobacteriota bacterium (assembly GCA_039961755.1). GTDB lineage: Bacteria > Acidobacteriota > Thermoanaerobaculia > Thermoanaerobaculales > Thermoanaerobaculaceae > CALEVZ01. Next base: position 11,862 of record JABRVY010000212.1, read on the forward strand.
GCGATGTGAAGTTCGGGGCGCTGCGCTTTCTGGCCGACCGCGAGGTGGCGGTGAGCGGACGCATTTTCGATGCCAACGTCACTGTGGTGGGCAAGGAGAGCCTGGGGGCCGGCGGAGCTGGTCAGTTCTTTGCTGGCATGCCCAGGGCGCTGGCCCTCGGCAACGGGGGCTCGACGAGCATCGTCGGGTTGGCGCAGAGCACCAACTACCGCTCCAACTTCTTCGTGGTGGAAACCACTGGAAACTCGGTCACCTTCGAGGTCAAACGGCTGGATAGCAACGGCAACGAGCTGGGCACCTTCAGCGACACCATCGGTGCCTTCGAGGCCCGCCAGTACAACGAGGTGCTCCGCACCCGCTTCAACACCACCAACGCCACCAACCAGCGCCTCAAGGTCACCGTCACCGGCGGTTCCGGGGGTCTGCTGGCGGGCGCCTCCATCATCGACAATCGCAGTGGCGACCCCTCCACCCTGGCCATGGAGACGGCAGGCGGTGTGGCTCCCACCACCGGCGTGTTCGAGGGCGTGATTCGCGACACCAGCGGGGTGTACGTCAACGGCGGCATTGCGCTGGCCATCGGCGGCACCGGCATCACCTCGGTGATCGGCTCGAGCAACATCACCTGCCAGGACTTCTACACCTCCCTGGACTTCAACAAGGGGTTCGGCTCCTCGCCCATCGTCATCCAGCCCAACGGCTCCTTCACCACCACCTACACCATCGATGATTACCAGGATCCCATTTCCGGGCAGAGGGTCCTCACCGTGGTGTGGACGATCAGCGGGCAGCGCAACGCCAGCGGCGTGTTCAGCGGAACCATCACCAGTCAGGTCACCGCCGCCAGCGGCGACTACGTATCCTGCCTCAACGCCAACGATCAGAGCTCCTGGCGGGCCGCATGGGTCGCGGCCAACTAGGGGTCGTTCTTCTTCTGCTTGCCGCCGCCCCGGCGACGGCGGCGGTGCGCACCGGTACCGAATCGGTGCTGCCCTCGGTGGCCCGCGCACCGGGCCTCTTGCCGGGCTCGGAGTTCCGCACCGACCTGTGGATCTATAACCCCGGGACGGTCACCACAACGGTGACCGTCCACTTTTACCCTCGCGACCTGAGCTTCGCCCCCCCCGCCCCGGCCGTGCTCCAGGAGATCGGTCCCGGCCAGGTGCGAGAAGTCATCGATGCCGTGCACACCCTGTTCGCCCTCACCAACGCCGTGGGGGGGTTCCGCTTCGTGTCGGCCCAGCCGGTGGTGATCACGGCCAGGATCTACGACACCGCCGTCCAGGGCACCTACGGCACCGGCACGGCGGGCCAGTTCGACGCCGCCACACCGCTGGAGGAGGGAATCCGGGCAGGGCAGTCCACCGACATCATCGGGGCGCGGAGCTTCACCTCCGGCGCTCTCAGGGTCTGGCGTACCAACGTGGCGTTCATGAACGCCTCGGCCAATTCCACGGTCGTCCGCCTCACCATGCTGGACGGCAACGGCAACGAGATCCCCCCCACCGGTAACGTCCCCGATATCACCCTGCGCGCCTGGGAGCCCAAGCAGCTCAACGACGTCTTCGACAAGTTGAAGCGCCCGGCGAGTACCAACGCCCGGGTGCGCCTGTCGGTGCTCTCCGGTGGTCCGGTGGTGGCCCTGGGCTCCATGCTGGACGGGCGCACCAACGACCCCTCCACCATCCAGATGACCGCCGCCGCCGGAGGGGACGGCATCTACCTGTGCAAGGCCGACAAGGCGACCTATGACACCCCCATCACCCTGACCATGAGCGGCGGAGCCTTCACCGCCATCGATGCCACCGTCCTGATCACCGACGAGGATGTTCCCACCTGCAGCGGTGGGGAGCTGGCCCGGCTCGCCGGCAGCCTGCCCCAGCCGGTGGTCCCCGACGAGGTGGGGCGCTTTGCCGTCCTCCTGGCCGGCTCCCTGGGTGGCGGAGCCATGGTCAGCGTGCAGCTGGACGGACGGATCACCGCCGCCGGAGGCATCGTCGGCACGGTCACCACCGCCCTCACCGGCGTGGGGGCGTGCAGCGGCACCAAGACCTGGCCGCTGGTGGGCGCTCGCCTCCCGTAGGCAGCCACCGGGGGCGAACCGCCCGGGGGGCGGTCGGCCCGCCGCGCGGCGGTGGCGCGCAGGGCGTCAGCTGGCGACTTCGAGCACCTTGGTGTCGCCCAGCTTGTCCCCCATGCGCCGGCCCTCGGGATCGGTGAGCACCATCACCAGCTCCACGATCGCCACGATCAACCCGACGATCCCCAACAGCAGCGCCAGGATCCATCCGAGAATGGGGATGATCCAGAAGATGCTCCCCACCGCGCCGATGCACAGCGGCAGGTTGCGCTTGATGGAGGTTTCGACGTCCATGGGCTGGCCATTCAGGCGGACGGGGCGAAGCTTGAGGAGCTTCTTGCCGATGGAGCGCCGATCCATGAACTCCAGCTCGAGGCCATCACGCAAGAGGATGTAGGCAGCACCGATGATGCCGCCAATGAACGGGATGAGGCTCACCCCGCCGGCCAGCAGGCCGTCGATCAGTGCGGCGATGAAACGTTTGCCCAGATCAGCCTTGGCGGCCGCTGGGGCGGGCGGAAGTTCAGGCGGAACAGCCATATCGTTCTCCTTCTCCGGTGAGGTTGTGAAGCTGTACTGTGACTCACGCTCTTCGGAATATAGACGCTGTCGGTCTCGATTTCAAGAGCTCGGCGGCAGCACTCACGAAGCGAGCAGGCGCCGGTAGAGAGCCTCGTACTGATCCACCACCCGGTCGGCCGAAAAGTGTTCCTGGGCTCGCCGGCGGGCGAGCTCCCTCTGCCGCGCGAGGAAGGCGGGATCCTCCAGCAGCGCCACCACCTGCGCCGCCATGGCGACAGTGTCCCCCACCGGGAAGGTGAACCCACCCTCGCCGGCAGCCACCAGCTCGGGCAGGCCCCCGGCGCTGGACGCCACCACCGGCACCCCGCACGCCATGGCCTCCAGCGCCGACAACCCGAAGGATTCCTCCTCGGAAGGGAGGAGGAAGACATCCCCGGCACCCAGCACCCCTTCCACCGGGGTGACGTTGCCCAGAAACTCGACCCGATCGGCAACTCCCACGTCCCGGGCGAACTTCTCCGCCAGCGGTCGATCGGGCCCGTCCCCCACCATCACGAGGTGCGCCGGCACCTTCTGGTGGACCAGCCGGAAGACCTCCAGCACGTCCAGCACTCGCTTGACAGGTCGAAAGTTGGAGGCGTGCACCAGAAGCGGCGCACCGTCCGGCGCCAGCCGCCGCCGGTAGGCAGCGGCAAACGGCGCGTCACAGCGGGAGAGATCCACGAAGTTGGGGATCACCTCGATGTGCCTCGTCACCCCCAGCCGGGCGTGGGTTTCCCGCGCCAGCGCCACCGATACCGCGGTCACCGCGTCGGCGCGCTCGATCCCCAGGCGCACGATGGGCAGAAACGAGGGGTCGGCTCCCACCACGGTGATGTCGGTGCCGTGCAGGGTCACGATGAGTTTGGGCCCCCCCCCCAGGATCTCCCGCGCCAGGTAGGCGGAGATGGCGTGGGGGATGGCGTAGTGGACGTGCAGCAGCTCGAGGCCATGGTTGCGCACCGCGTCGGCCATCTCCGAGGCCAGGGCGAGGGAGTAGGGCGGGTACTGGAACAGCGGATAGGCCGGGACGGTCACCTCGTGGAAGGTGACCCCGGGGGGCACCCGCCCCAGCCGATAGGGCAGGGCGTAACAGATGAAGTGCACCTCGTGGCCGCGGCGGGCAATGGCCAGCCCCAGCTCCGTCGCCACCACCCCCGAGCCGCCCACGGTGGGGTAACAGGTCACACCGATTCGCATGGGCCCTCTCCTTTGCGCCTCATCGCTCCACCCCCAGCAGCCAGGCGAGTTCGTCGGCGCTCACCCCGGCCTCGGCCGCGAACCCCTCCGCGAACTCGCAGCCGATGAGGTTGCCCGCGGCGCGGTCGCGTCCCTCGATGGCCGCCAGAAAGTAGCCGGAGGACAGGTGGGTGGCAGGCGCGCCCTCACCCTCTCCTCTCCCTGGCTCGAACTGAGAGGCATGCGCGGCCAGGGCGGCTCGCTTGGCCGGGTACGACGCCGTCACGTCCACCATCACCTGGGGCGACAACAGCTGCCGGGGGCCAGGAAACTTCAGCACCAGCGAGACCCTCCACGGCGCCCCCGTTTCGGGTAGCAGTCTTCCAACCCCGGCAAGGAACAGCGCTCGTCGCACCAGTTCTGCCGCCTGGCCGTGGTCGGGGTGGGGGTCGCCGCCGTGGTGGCTCAGCACCACCCGTGGGGTGACGCGCCGCAGGACACCCACCAGGGCCGCCTGCTGCGCCGGCTCGTGAGCCGCCAGGGCGCCGTCGGGGAGATCCAGACAGGCGCGCCACGCCACCCCCAGCGCCGTCGCCGCCCGTCGCGCCTCCTCCCGCCGTTGCATCACGGTTCCGCGGGAGGCCAGCTCGCCGGCCGTCAGGTCGACGATCCCCACCCGCCTGCCCGCCGCCGCC
>JABRVY010000213.1:0-1869 GCA_039961755.1 Acidobacteriota bacterium
CCGGGTCGCGGAACGGCACCCGCGGTGCCGGCTCGGGCAGCGGCGGCACCTGCCGCACCTGACGGTCGGTGATCAGCGGGGGGTGCGGCGTCACCTGGAGCGGGGGGGCGGGACGAATCCCGGCCCCCTGTGCCAGCCACCGCACCCCCCGCTGATCACCGACCGTCAGGTGCGGCAGGTGCCGCCGCTGCCCGAGCCGGCACCGCGGGTGCCGTTCCGCGACCCGGTGTTCGGGACGTGCCTGGTGCGGGTAAGCGACCGCCTCGCCGACAGGGACCCCGACGATCGGCACGGGGGCCTCAAGAACGAGTACTCCCGGGTGCAGGCCTTCAACGCCGACGAGAGCCGCTTCCTGCTGCGCTCCACGGTGGCCACCTGGTACCTCTACGACGCCCGCACCCTGCGGCCCCTGCGCCGGGTGAGCTTCGACGGCGAGGAGCCCCGCTGGCACCCCACTGACCCCGAGGTGTTCTTTTTCGTCCGCGGGACCGAGCTCCGCGCCTTTCACCTGGGCCGCGATGAAGACGCGCTGGTGCATGATTTTGCCGTCGATTTTCCCGGGCAGACGCTGTCGCTGGTGTGGACCCGCTGGGAGGGCAGCCCCTCCCTGGACGGCCGCTGGTTCGGGCTCATGGCCCAGGACGAGAGCTACGAGGCGGTGGCCCTCCTGGTGTACGACCGCCTGGCCGACCGGGTGACGGCCGTGGCCGATCTGCGCGGCCTGCCCAACCCCACCCCCGACAGCGCCACGATCTCCCCCTCCGGCACCTACCTGGTGGCCCAGTTCGAGTACTGCGAGCACGGCACCATGGGCACGCTCGCCAGGCCCTGCGGCCTGATGGTGTACGACCGTTCCCTCGGCCGCGCCCGCGGCCTCGCTCGCATCATCGGCCACAGCGACTTCGCCGTCGATTCCCAGGGGCGGGAGGTGCTCGTGTACCAGGATGTGGACAGCGACGAGGTGGCCATGCTCGACCTCGCCACCGGCGCCCGTACGGTGCTGTTCCCCATCGATTTTTCCCAGGCCTCGCACGGCTTTCATTTCTCGGGCCGCGCTTTCGGCCGACCAGGCTGGGTGGTGGTATCCACCTACTCGGGGGGGTACCCCCTGTCGGTGAGCTGGCTGGATGATCAGGTGTTCCTTCTGGAGCTGCGCGCCGGCGGGCGGGTGGTGCGCCTGGCCCACACCCGCTCCCGCGTGGATGAAAACCAGGAGCACGACTACTGGGCCGAGCCCCAGGCCACCGCCAACCGGGACCTGACCCGCATTCTTTTCACCACCAACTGGGGCCGCTCGGGCACGGAGGAGGTGGAAACCATGCTCGTGGAGCTGCCCCCCGACTGGCCGCAACGCTGAGGAGGCGCCATGTTTTCCGCGCGTGCTCGAACGATGCCGGGCCCCCTCGGAGTGGTGGCCGGTCTTCTCCTGGTGCTGGGGGCCGGCAGCCAGCTCGCGGCGCCGCAGGCCGCCCGGCCCGGCGAGGCCTCTCGCTCGCCCGCTGCCGGCGCCACCTTCACCTTCCAGGGACGGGTGTTCGCCGGGGAGGTGGGTGATGAGAGCACCCCCCTGGCGGGGGTGACGGTGCGCCTGTTCGGGGCCAACGACCCCTACCCCTTCGAGGGGGCGCTGCTGGAGACCGCCGTGACCAACCACGCCGGGGCCTACGGCCTCACCATCCCCACCGGGGCGCCCTCCTACGAGTACTGGGCGATCCGGGCGCTGGTGCCGCGGGGCTGGCAGGCGGTGGGGGCCAGCTCCATCGATGGGGTGGTGCGCAGCGCCTCGTGGATCGAGTACGTCGTGCCCCTTGCCGGGAAGAATCTAGGGAACAATAACTTCTGGCTCGATCCCGGGTACACGCCCACCCC
>JABRVY010000214.1:0-1434 GCA_039961755.1 Acidobacteriota bacterium
CCACCCACCAGGGCCACCCGCCGCCCCGCCGGGACCTCCAGCGTCAACCCCTTGAGCACCGGGTTGCTGCCGGGGTAGGCGAAGGTGACGTTGTCGAGCCGGAAGGCCAGGGGCCCCGGCGGCAGCGGTCGCGGGCGTGCGGCCTCGCGCACCTCTACGGGTTCGCGAGTGATCTCCTCGATGCGCTGCAGCCCCCCTGCCGAGGAGATGAGCGCCGGCACCACCTTCTTGGTGAGATCGTAGATATCCTTGGAGACGATGGCGTGCAGCGACAGAAAGGCCACCAGGGAACCCGCCGATAACCTCCCGGTGGCGGCCAGGTAGGCTCCCACCCCCAGCACCAGCACCTGCACGGCCAGCACCCCCAGGGAGGAGGAGGTGCCCACCACCTCGGCAAGAAAATCCGCCTGCGTCAGACGTTTGCGGAGCCCGTGGAGCTGCGCAGCGAAACGCTCCCGCACCCATCCGTGCAGCCCGTACACCTTGATGACCGCCTGGGCCCGCACGTTCTCCTGCACCGTCGCCGCCATCGCCCCTTCATCCTGCTTGAGACGGTAGCGGGCGGCCGCCGCCGCACTCCCGAACAGGCGAGTGCCGATGCCCACCAGCGGCAGGCCCGCCAGCATCACCAGCGCCAGCCGCCACTCCAGCACGAACGCCACCGGAAGATTGATGGCCAGGCCCAGGAGTGCGAACGCTGCATCCACCACCCGGGTGGTGAGGCTCTTCTGGACATCCGCCAGGTCGGAGGTGAAGCGCGCCACCACGTCGCCGGCCCGGGCGCGGGCGAAGAACCCCATGGAGAGATCCTGCAGGTGGAGGAACATCTGCTCCCGCACCCGGTTGATGATGGCGGCGCCGGCACGGGCCCGCAGATAGTCGGCAAAGAACTGCGCCGCCCCGGCGAACACGAACCCCAACGCCAGCCCGGCCACCACCCGCACCAGCAGCGCGGAATCGCCCCCCAGGATGCCGCCGTCGATGATCAGCCGCTGGCTGTAGGCAAAGAACGCCTTGTACCCCTGCGGCACCGCCAGCACGGCCAGCAGCACGGCCGCAATGGGGGCGTGCGGGCGCCAGAGGGAGACGGCGTGGCGGACAGTCTCGCCGAGGCTCAGGCCCTCCTTCGAGCGCCCGGAACCGCGGGGCCTGGCGGCAGTGGCCTTGGGGCGGGCTGGCGGACCCATGGTGGTCGCGGCGAGCCTACCACTGCCTTCCGCTCGACGATAGTCTCTCCCGGATGCAGCCCTAGAAAGCTTCCATGATCATGAAGTACGGAAACACCCCCAGGGGGCTCACCCCCACATCGAGGCGCAGGGTAATGCGTTCGGCGGGGTTCAACAGGTAGCGCACCCCCGCCCCCGCGGCCCACAGATCGGTGGGCTTGACGTCTGACAGCTGAGGCCCGATACCGCCCACACCAGCGAACACCGC
>JABRVY010000215.1:0-1648 GCA_039961755.1 Acidobacteriota bacterium
CGTAGGGCAGCAGGGACCCGTCGTCCAGCCGCACCCTGATTCCCCGGCTGGAGCCCTGTTCGAAGGTCATCCCCACCGCTCCGGTGAACAGTGGCCAGCTGGGAGGGGCCATCCACGGCCGCGGCACTGGTGGCCCTGCTGCGCGAAGGGATCCGGGTGGGGGTGGCAGAGAAACCCTTCGTCATTGCGGGCCGCTCCTTTCCCATGGGCTCGCTGGTGATCCGGCGGGCGGGGAATCCCGAAGACCTCCTGGCGCGGCTGATGCCCATTGCTGCTTCCGCCGGTATTGAGTTTGTCGGGGTTGATTCATCGTACGTCGATGAGGGGATCGACCTGGGGTCCAACCGGGTCCGTTCCCTTCGCCTGCCGGCGGTGGGCGTGCTGTGGGACGAGCCCACCGCAGCCACCTCGGCAGGGCACCTGCGCTTCGCCCTGGAGCGCTTCTTCGGCTGTCCGGTGACGGCCCTGCGGGGCCGGGCCCTGACTCACGCCCGGATGGCCGAATTCGACGTGCTGGTCCTGCCGGATTCCTGGGAGAGCGGGCGGTACGCCGAGATCCTGGGCCAGGCCGGAGCCGGCAAGCTCGCCGCCTGGGTGCGAGAGGGGGGGGTGCTCATCGCGGTGGGGAATGCGGCCGGGTGGCTGACTACCGAGGGTGTGGGGCTGCTGGCGTCGTCGCTGGAAAAGCGCGGTGGGGCCAAGGCGGACGCCGAGGGGAAGGGCCCGGCGGCGTCGCCCCCTGCTGCCCGCGGGGACGTCTACGAGGAGGCCGTGCGACCGAGCGAGGAGGAGCCGCCCAACGTGCCCGGGGCCATTCTGCGAGTCAGGCTGGACGGAGAACACCTGCTGGCCGCGGGCTTTGGGGAGGGCGAGGTGAATGTTCTGGTCAACTCCCGGCGCATCTTCACACCTTTGAAGCTGGACAAGGGAGTCAACGTCGGGGTCTACGCCGGCAAGGAGGAGCTGGTGCAGGCGGGTTTCGTGCTCGCCGCCTCACGGGAGCAACTCCCCGGCAAGGCGTATCTTCTGGTGCAGAAGCACGGGCGCGGGGCGGTGGTGGCCTTCGCCGAGGACCCCGCGTTCCGCGCCCTCCCCCGGGCCAGTATGCTCCTCTTCGCCAACGCGGTGTTGTTCGGTCAGACGTTGTAGGGGTGTCAGCGGCAGCCCTGCTCGGCTGCTGCCAAGTTTGAGTCAGGTCGGGAGACGGAAAGCATGAACGAACCCGGCGGCTACCGCGTGGAGGCCGATACCCTCGGTGACATGGAGGTTCCGGCAGAGGCCCTCTACGGGGCCTCGACGGCGCGCGCGGTGGTCAACTTCCCCATCTCGGGGTGGGTCATGCCGGGGCGTTTTCTCACTGCCCTGGCCGCCATCAAGGCGGCCTACGCCCGCGCCCACCGGGAGATCGGCCTGCTTTCTCCCGAGGTGGGCAACGCCATCGCGGCCGCGGCGGAGGAGGTCGCGGCGGGGCAGCACCGGGAGCACTTCCCCGTGGACGTCTTCCAGACCGGATCGGGCACCTCCACCAACATGAACATGAACGAGGTGCTGGCCCACCTGGCCAATCGCCGCCTGGGGGGTGAACCGGCGGTACACCGGCCGGTGCATCCCAACGACCACGTCAACCTGGGGCAGTCTTCCAACGACG
>JABRVY010000216.1:0-1570 GCA_039961755.1 Acidobacteriota bacterium
CGATCACCCCGCCCAGGGTTTCCCCGGCGCTCTTGGCGGCGTCCACCATCGCCACCAGCTCCACCTCCCGCTCCGGCGCCACCGAGCGCAGGGGGGAGTCCTCCTGTACCTGCTCCAGATCGGCAAAGGCAGGGGCCCCTTCGTGCAGGGTCACCCCCCCCAGGGCCAGCACCCCCGAGCGGATTTCCACCCCCAGGGGGCTCAGGAGTTGCCGGCACACCGCTCCCGCCGCCACCCGGGCCGCCGTCTCGCGCGCCGAGGCGCGCTCCAGGACGTTGCGCAGGTCGCTGACGTGTCCGTACTTCCAGGCTCCAGCCAGGTCGGCGTGGCCGGGACGGGGGGAGGTGAGACGTTTGCGCTCGGCCTTGACCGGATCCACCTGCCAGGGGTCCATCACCGCCGACCAGTTCTCCCAGTCCCGGTTGCGCACCGCCAGCACCAGGGGTGAGCCGAGGGTGACCCCGTTGCGCAGGCCGGCCCGCACCTCGACGGTATCGCGCTCGATCTTTTGCCGCCCGCCGCGGCCGTGGCCGTGTTGCCGGCGGGCCAGCTCCCGGTCGATGGCGGCGCGGTCCACCGCCAGGCCGGCGGGAAACCCGGTGAGCACGGCCAGGATCTCGGGGCCGTGGGACTCGCCGGCGGTGGCGAGGGTGAGCGCCATCAGCGCCGCCCGCCGCCACCGGCCTCCAGGGTGATCGTGAGGGTGAGGGTCTGCTCCCCCCGGCGCAGCAGCAGTTCCACCTCGTCCCCCGGCTGGTGATCCCCTAGGGCGTACATGTAGTCGTAGATGTTGCGCACTTCCCGGCCGCCGAAGCGCAGCACGATGTCTCCCGCCTTGAGGCCGGCGCGCTCGGCGGGGGAGCCCCCGGCCACCCCGGAAATCTTGAACCCTTGCCCCTCCCAGCCGAACTCGGGGATGACCCCGGTGCGCACCTTGAGGTTGCGGCGCCCTCCCGAGGTTTCCGTGGCCACCCGCTGGAAGGTGGGAGGCTCGGGCAGGTCGGCCATCGCCCGTGCCAGGTCCGCGGCGAAGCCCACCACCCGGGTCATCCCGGGGTAGTGGAGCCGGTCGGCGTCGTCGCTGGGCCGATGGTAGTCCTCGTGGGCCCCGGTGAAGAGGAACAGCACCGGAATTCCCGCGGCGTAAAACGAAGAGTGGTCCGAGGCCCCGTACCCCCCCTTGTCGGTGGTGATGGTCAGGCCGGAGGCGGCGTTGGCCGCATCCACCAGGGTCGGCCACTGGGTAGCGGTACCCACGCCGGAGACCGTCAGTTTCGCGCCGTCCCGCGGGCGGCCGATCATGTCCATGTTGAGCATCGCCACCACCTGCTCCCTCCCGACGGGGAGGTTCTGCACCAGGTAACTGGAGCCCAAAAGCCCCACCTCCTCGGCGGCAAAGGCGGCGAAGAGCACGGATCTGGCCGGGGGACGAGCGGCGAGGAGACGGGCCACCTCCAGCAGGCCCGCCACCCCGGAGGCGTTGTCGTCGGCGCCGTTGTGAATGGCCCGCTCCTGGGGAACCAGCGACGAGGAGCCTTCCCCTCCCCACCCCAGGTGGTCGTAGTGGGCC
>JABRVY010000217.1:0-4437 GCA_039961755.1 Acidobacteriota bacterium
GGGAAGGCCGGACCGGCGGCACGATGGCCAGCCCGACTCCTGCGGCGGTCACGGCGAGCAGGGCGAACGCCTCACCACTGCGGGCACGGCCTGGGCTGACGCTCCCACTCGGACCACCGAGCCCGCGTTGCAAACCCCGCCACGCCGCCAGCCCGGCGATACCGGCGCAGATGGCCGCATTGAACCCCGTCAGCAGCATGGCGCGACCGATGGCGACCTCCCCCGACCACACGCTGGCGCCCAACCCCAGTGCAGCCAACAGCGCCACCGTGCCACCCAGCAGCGTGGCCACCCGGTGGGGCGAGGCCCCCCAGCCCACCAGCCAGGCCGCCACGCGCCGCCCCATCCCGGCGACGACGAGCATCGCCAGTACGACCACCGGCGCCACAGCCAGCGCCAGGGCGGCGGCGTCGGACCAGCTGGCGCCGCTGCCGGCCAGCACCCCTCCAACCACGGTCGCCGTGGCGGCCGCCCACCACAGCGCCCCGGCGGCGGCCCGCGGCCACGGTCCGGGCGGCGAGGGAGGCAGCCCCCCCCGGAGATACCCCTTCCGCTCCAGCTGTTGGCGCGCTGAGAGCAGATCCGCGCTAGGCCGCGCGGGTCCGGACATGATCGGCGAATTCCGTCAGTAGCGCCGCCGCTCCCCCCAGCGGGGCGATGGCGTCCCGGGCGGTGGCGATGAGCTCGTCGCACAACGCCTGCGCCCCCTCCACCCCGAAGACGCTGACAAAGGTGGTGCGCCCCAGGGCGGCGTCCCGGCCCTGGGCCTTGCCGGTCTGCTCCGGGGAGGCAGTGCAATCCAGAAGATCATCCTTCACCTGAAACGCCAACCCCAGGTTGCGGGCGTAGGCCAGCAACGCCTCGCGCTCGTCGCCCCAGACGCCGGCGCAGGCGGCCCCCAGCTCGGCGGCAAAGGCGAACAGCGCCCCGGTCTTCTGGGCGTGAACCGCCTCCAGCCGGTCGAGATCGCAGCGCTGTCCGGCCAGACCGAGGTCGAGCAGCTGACCGCGGCAGAGCGTCTCCACCACCTGGGCCAGGCGAGCGGTGAGCGCGTCGCGGTGGACCGGGGCCACGCCCGCCGCCACCAGTCCGGAGCGCAGCACCTCGCCGGCGCGGGCCAGCAGCGCGAAGGCAGCCAGGATGGCCGTTGCTTCCCCCCAGACGCGGTGCAGTGTCGGCCGTCCTCGCCGGATTGCCGCGTCGTCCATGCATGGCAGGTCATCCAGTACCAGCGAAGCGGCGTGAATCATCTCCACCGCGCAGGCCACATCCACGGGCTGACGCCCGGGCCGCCCCAGCACCTGGTGGACGAGAAGCACGAACACCGGGCGCATTCGCTTGCCACCGCCACAGACGGCCTGCTGCATCGCCAGCGCCAAGGGGTCCTGCCCATCGCACGCCAGCAAGGCGTCCAGCCGCTGCTCGACCTTTCCCGCCAGACGGGCTAGCGCCGCTGCCAGGCTGCCGTCAGGCGTTGAAACTGGCGACGGCCTCGCCCTCATTGTCGAAGACGTCGAACACGGTGATGAGCTGGGTCACCTGCAGCAGATCGTTGATCTTGGGCGGCAGGTTGAGCAGCTTCATGGCCCCCCCGCGGCGCGCCACGGTGGTGTAGCAGCCCACCATCTCGCCAATGCCCGACGAGTCGATATGGGTAACTCCCTTGAGGTTCAGGAGAATCTTGGTGCGACCGCTCTGCAGCGACTCCTCCACCAGCTGACGCAGCTGGACATCGCCGCTGCCAATGGTGATCTTGCCCTCGAGATCCAAAACTCGCACATCGTGCACTTCTCTAACTGCGCTCTTCATCGGAACCTCCCTGTCCCGCCGTGTCTAACCGCTTGATCAGCTCGACCCGCGTCCCCCCCCGCTCGCCGGGGGAGAAGTGGACCGTGTCCATGAAATGGCGAATGTAGAAGATCCCCCGCCCGCTGTCGCGCAACAGGTTCTCCGGGCTGGTGGGATCGATGATATCCGCCGGGGCAAAGCCCTCGCCCTCGTCTTCCACCTCGATACACACCTCGCGACCGGGATCGACGCGCACCAGGACATGGACCCGCTTTTCCGGGTTAAGCTTGTTACCGTGCTTGATGGCGTTCGCCAGCGCTTCCCGCAGGGCCATGCCGACCCAGTAGATGGTCTCCTCCTCCACCCCGGCGGTCGCACACAGCTCCTGCAGCATGCCATCGGCAATCTCGATGTTCTCGAACGACGACAACAGCTGCATTTGAGCCTGGCGCACCATGTCGGCGCAGTATAGCAGGCCACACTCGGCGCCCAGGGGGAGCAGCGGCGGCCGGGGGCTCCTGGCCAGGGCCGTCTGGTGCCTCGCCACGGTCTTGCTGGTCGTGGCGTGGCCCGCCGCCGGCGGCACCCCCTGCCCGGCTGCCCTGGTGGACACCGCCAGAGCCGTTGCCCAGCTGCGAGCCGTGCCCCGCGGGTTGTCCCCCGCTTGTCGCATGATCTCGCCGACGATGCTGCGCGCCGAGCTGGACCGCAAGCTGCGGCGGGACCTCCCCCTGCCTCCGGAGAAGTACCTCGAAGTCCTGGTGCGACTGGGTTTTGCCTCTGGCGATCCGCAGGCTTTGTACGGGCGTCTTCTGGATTTCTACACTGGCCAGGTGCTCGGCTTCTACGAGCCGTTCACCGACGAGATGGTGCTGGTGGACACGCCGGCGGCACGAGACGCCCAGGCCTCGCTGCTGTGGGCCCACGAGCTCGCCCACGCGGCCCAGGAGAAGAGCTTCTCCCTGCCCAGCCGCCTGCTGGCCATGCGCAACAACAGCGATCGGCAGCGAGCCGCCTCGGCCATCGCCGAGGGAGACGCCATGCTGGTGATGCTCCTGCTCAGCGCCCCCCCCGGTGGGGAACAGGCGGCCCTGGCAGCGGCGCAGCGCATGGCCAGCGGCACCGGCGTGCCGATTCCGGCGGCGGCGGGGGTTCCAGAGTTCTTCGTGGCGGATCTGCTGTTTCCCTACACCCGCGGGCTGCAGGCAGTGCTGGCCGCCTACGGCAGCGGCGACTGGGCGGCCGTGGACCGCTTGCTGGCCTCACCCCCGGAGTCCACGGCGGCGCTGCGCGACCCCCGGCGTCAGCCCCTGCCAATGGGCGACGAGCAGCTGCCCACCACCCCGGCCGGCTGGGCCGAGGTGCTCACCGACACGGTGGGGGAGTGGGCGCTGGAGTTCTGGCTCGGCCAGGTGCTGTCCAAGGAAGAGGCCACCCGACTCGCCCGGGAGTGGGATGGGGACCGCCTCAAGCTGGTGGAAGACACCGCCGATCCTGGCCGCTGGGCCCTCGCCTGGGTGATCCGCGGGCGCACCGTCGCCGGCCGGCGCGAGCTGGAGCAGGCCCTGCAGCGGGCCGTCCCTCGCCTGATCTCCCTCGGCGACAAGGAGGCGCTCAGACCGGCGCTGGTGTGGATGGCCAGCGGCAACACGGTGGAGTTGCGGGTGCAATGGCCCGCTGGGCCGGCGGCAGGCGCCCAACGCTCGCCTGTCAGGGCGCCAGCACCACCGCCTTGAGGATGGTCACCGTTTCCGTGGGCACATCCGACGGGAACGGCCCCCGCGCGCCGGTGGGAATGGCGGCAATGGCGTCCACCACCTCCATACCCTCCACGACTCGCCCGAAGACGCAGTAACCGAACTCCCGCGGCGTCGCACCGCGGTGATCCAGGTGAGGGTTGTCCTTGAGGTTGATGAAAAACTGTGAGGTCGCCGAGTCCACCTCGGCGGTGCGTGCCATGGCCACCGTGCCCCGCAGGTTTTTCAGCCCGTTGGCGGCCTCGTTGACCACCGGCGGGTTGGTGGGCTTGCGCGCCAGATCGGCGGTCATGCCGCCACCCTGGATCATGAAGGCGGGGATGACGCGGTGGAAAATCGTCCCGTTGTAGAAGCCAGTGCGCACGTAGTGCAGGAAATTGGCCACCGTCTTGGGCGCCTTCTCCGCCTCCAGCTCCACCACGATGACCCCTTTGGAGGTCTCCAGGCGCACCCGCGGAGCCCCCTTGGCCGGCTGCACCGGAGCACCCATGGTCAACACCATCGCCGCGACGATCATCGGGACCATCACTGCATCCTCCCTATCTAGCGTCCACCCAGGGCGGTGAGGGTAAAGCGCGGCACCGCGCTGGCACTCTCCATCTCGATCTTCAACACATGCCGGGAATCGGCGGCAAACCACGCCGGGATCGTCTGTTCCGCCAGCGCTGCACCGCCCTCCCCCCACAGCCGGACAGTCACGGTGCGCGCCCCGGCCCGCACCGTGAACGAGTCCCTGAACACGCCTGCACCCTTCTTGCGGCCAATGCCCAGAAAACCCTTCTGGGAGAAATCGAAGGGCTTCCGGCCCAACCTCTCGCCGTCCACCTCCAGCTCTACGGCACCTGAGGAGAGGGGCGAGTTGAAGTAGACCTCCAGGCGGGCCACACCGGTG
>JABRVY010000218.1:0-10441 GCA_039961755.1 Acidobacteriota bacterium
CCCCGGTGACGGTGCCACCGGTGCCCACCCCGGCCACGAAGATGTCCATCTTCCCGTCGGTGTCCCGCCACAGCTCCTCGGCGGTGGTGCGCTCGTGGATCGCCGGGTTGGCGGGGTTTTCGAACTGCTGGGGGATGACCGCCTGGGGGATCTCCTGGGCCAGCTCCTGGGCGCGCCGGATGGCCCCCCGCATCCCCTCGCTGGCCGGGGTGAGCACCAGCTCGGCCCCCAGCAGGCGCAGCACCTTGCGGCGCTCCAAAGACATCGACTCGGGCATGACGAGCACGCAGCGGTAGCCCCGGGCGGCGGCCACCATGGCCAGGGCCACCCCGGTGTTGCCGGAGGTGGGCTCCAGGATCACCGACTGGCCCGGCACCAGCCGCCCTTCGGCCTCCATGGCCTCCACCATGGCCACCCCGATGCGGTCCTTCACCGAGTGGGCGGGGTTGTAGAACTCCAGCTTGGCCACCACCGTGGCCGCGCAGCCCCGGGCAACCCGGTTGAGCCGTACCAGGGGAGTGTTGCCGATGAGCTGCGTGACGTCCTGTGCAATACGCATGGGTCCTCCTAGATGCTGAAGTCGGCGATGCTCTCGGCCCGCCGCTCCTCCTCGGCGAGGGCCGCCAGGGTCAGGGGGGTGAGGGCCTGCCGGCGCGCCTCCTCCAGGGCCGCCGCCACCCGCTGCACCGCCGGGCCGCCCGCGGCCGGCGCCCCCTCGCCCGGCAGGATGGCCGCCACCGACACCCCGGCCGGGGGCCGGGCGAGGGCCACGCCGCCGGCCGGGCCCCGCTGGGTGACCACCACCCCGGTGCGGGCCAGCTCGGTGAGCAGGCGAGCCAGAAACGCCCGGGGGATGCGGCGGCGGGCGGCCAGCTCGGCCACCGGCACGCTCTCGGGGTGGGCGTGGGCCAGCTCCACCAGGGCCTCCAGACGGTAGGTGGTTTGCCTATTCACGATATTGAGTATCGCCGATATCGTTTTATCCTGTCAAGGCCCCCAATGACGCCGAGCGGCCCCCGGGAATGGGGGCCGCCGGGGCTGTCGCGAAGACGCGCGCCTACTTCCCGGTCCAGCGCAGGAACAGGCCGTAGCGATCGGCGTCGAAGTAGGCCTGGGGGAGCGGGCTCTCCTCGTACTCCCGCTGCTCCAGCTGGGCGTAGACCCCCAGTTGCCGGTTAAGGTCCACCTCGAAGCGGGTGAAGAAGCGCTTGAGGTCGAAGGGAAAGCTGCCCCGGTTGCGGTAGCGGCTGATTCCCATTTCCAGGGCGAACCCGCTTACCCGCGCCTGGGCGCCGGCCTCCAGGCTTTCCCCGTCCTCGGCGTAGAGGGAGAGGTCCGGGCGCAGCTCCTGGGGTCTGAGGATGCGCAGGGTGGAGTCGGAACGGAAGCTGTCGTAGCCGGCGCGGACGGTCAGCGGCGGAATGGGGGTGACCTCGACGCTGGCGGCCCAGTGCTTGACCTCGGCGGCGTAGGCAATGGCCGGGTCGGGGTTGGAGGACTCGATCTTTTCAGCCGTCGCGGTGGCCCGCAGCTTGTCCGCCAGGTGCAGGGTGAGGTGTCCGCGCAGGCGCTTGCGCTCGGTGAAGTCGGTGCGCACCACCACCCGGTCGGCCTCCTCCCTGGTCCAGTCGCCGCCCACGGACAGCACACCCAGGCGCACCACCGCGCCCCCCGCCAGGCGGTCGAGGTCGCGCTGGAACGTTCCACCCTGGCCGCCCGGCACCACGATTTCGGCCAGGGCGGGCATGATGGTGATCTTCTGGTCGACGGTACCGGTAGAGGCCCAGGCGCGCAGCCAGGGGAGAGGGCGGGCGATGACCTTGGCCTCGGCGAGGCTCTCGTCCCGCTCCCACGCCGTGTCGGCCCCCAGGACGGTGCTCACATCGCCCGGGAAGGCGCCAGAGAAGTTGACCGTCTCGAAATACTTGGTGGTCACGAAGGCGTGGCCGTCGAGCTCGCGATGGTTCGAGCGGTAGGCGAGGCTGGCATCGAGCCAGGGGGCAACGTCCACCTCCACTCGCCCCTCGCCCCGCCAGTTGAGCTGGCTGGCCTTGCCTACGGCTCGCTCTTCCGCCCGGGCGAAGAACCGCTGTAGGGCAAAGGAGGCGAACCGACCGGTCATGTCGCCGCTGTCGTTCCCCTCGCTGTCGGCGTCGGCGCGGCTGTAGGTACCGACCACCCGCACCCGCTCCCACAGGCGGCCGGTGACGTTGGCACTGGTGAACGGGGTGTCGACCTCGGTGCGGGACCGCAGATCGAGGCGCGAGGCGTCGATGTCCCGGCCCAGCAGCGGCCGCAGATTGTTGCCCGCCCCCGCCCCCGCTGCCAGGGCCATGGTGTTGGTGGACTCCAGGCTGCGCCATCCCTGGATCACGGCACCGCGAAAGTCGCCGACAGCAAAGCCGACGCCCAGGCGGTACTCGTTGACCGCCTCGTCGAGGTTGGAGGTGAGGAGAAACTCGTCCTGGCCAAAGTGATAGGTGGTGCGCGCTCCTCCCCGGTAGGTGGAGCGGCTGTACCCCACCAGGGGCGTCACGGTCCGTCCGGGCAGCAGCTCCAGATCGAGATCGAGGGTCTGGCGGCGGCGGTCGAGGGTGTGCTGGCCGGGAAAGATGCCGCGCTCCTGCAGGGGGTTGGCGTAGCCGGGCAGGGCACTGAAGACGTCGGCCCGGCTCCAGGCCAGCCTCAGGGAGTACACCCCCGCCCGCGAGGCCTGGAGGCTCAGGCGAGAGTCCGGACTGGCGCCGAGGCCGGCGGCGGTGACTCGCAGGCGGTCGAACGCCAGGGCGCCCTTGGTGTCGACGACGAGCAGGTTCAGGGAGTCCAGGCGAAAGCCATCCTTCTCGCCGGTCTGGGTGCGAAATAGCTCATCGTTGCCTATCACATCCAGCCACTGGTAGCCGGCGGCCAGTTCGTACTGCAAGGTCTGCGCCGCCGCCGGGACAGCCAGGGCCACCGCGGTGAGCAGGAGGAGGGGTGAGGTGAGGCGTGCTGTCATGGTGGCCTCCTATCTCAAGAGCAACGGTGAACTGTTGGAACCGTGCACGGCGACGTGGCAGGTGGTGCAGTTCTGGTAGCGGGGACTGCGCAGGTCGTGGAAGGAGGGAGGTTGCGACCCCACCGTGGTGGGCGAGGTCAGGGAGTGACACTCCAGGCACAGCTGCGCCACCCGGGATCGTTTGAGCATCTTGGGGTTGGTCGAGCCGTGGGGTTCGTGGCAGCCCAGACACCCGACCACCTCCGTGGAGATGTGGGTGAACACGAACGGACCCCGCTTGTCGGTGTGACAGTCCAGACAGGCCACCTCGCCCGCCCGGGTGCGCACCAGGTTGGCCTCGCCGCTGCGCCCGTGGGGGTTGTGGCAGGAGGCACACTGCATCCCCGCCCGACTCGACCCCCCGACCGTGGTGTGCATGCGGTGGGTGTAGGGCTTGCGGAAGGAGCCGGCCACCCCGGTGTGGCAGCTGACGCAGGCGCTGGAGCCTTCCCGGGTGAGCAGGGCCTCGGGAATCCGCCCGGCCGGATGCATGGTGTGACACCCCTCGCAGCCGAGGCCGGAGCGGGCGTGAACGCTGCGGAGCTCGATGGGGTTGGGACCGGCGGTGGTGTGACAGTTCAGGCACAGCCCGGCGCCGGCATCACCCCTGGGAGTCGAGATGGCGGCGGGGTCGCCCGAGGCGGCGTGCTCGGCACCGCCACCGTGGCAGACGGCGCAGATGGCATTGGGATCAGTGCTTCGCCCCTGGGCCCGGGCGTGGGGGGTGGCGGCGAAGGCCGCCACCACCTGGTCGTGGCAGTCTGCACAGGGGACCACCTCCCCGGCAGCGTCGGCGGCCAGCACCGGCCCTGCACCCGCGGCCAGGAGAGCCAGCACGCCGAGGGTGGTGAGTATCCTTGCGAGTTGCCTCATCGCATCCACCTTTCCTCTCTCCGGCGGGCGGTCGCTGGACGACCGCCCGCCCTCGTCGTGCTAGCGCGCGTGGGCCTTGGCCACCGAGTAGTCGCGGCCGTCACCGTGACAGGACGCACAGGCTTCCCCGAACGGTGCCGTGTTGACCCAGGCGTGCGCCGCCGCCTGGACGCTGGAGTGGCACGACAGGCAGGCTGCCGCCTCCGGCTGCATGGGCGTGTACCAGTCGCGCAGGGTCGGGGTCGGGAGAGCATCCTTGGTAATGGGAACTCCGTAGGAACCCGGAACGTGGCAGCTCTCGCAGTTGCGCAGGTCACCGGGGTAGAGGACCTCGTTGTAGTTGTGCGCCACGTTGCCGAACCCGTAGGCGGTGTACTCCCGCTCCAGGTTGTGGCCGGTGTGGATCTTGTGGATCATGTACTTGAAGTGGATGGACTCGGCCGGCATCTTGTCGGCAGGACGGCGAGCCGCATCGGTGAGATTGGGGTGGTGGCAGATGACGCAGTTCTCCACGGTGAAACGCTGGCCCCCGTGGAGGGACAGCACGTCGTGGCAATCGTTGCACTTGGCCAGGTCGACGACGGCGCGGCGAGCCATCGGCTGGGAATCGGTCACCGCCACCAGCTTGAACGGGTTCTTGGCGGCCTCGCGAATGGGAGTGCTGGGTCCCGGGTTCAGGGTGACGTTGCGGTACACGTCGGCGGACAGCGCCCACGTCCCGGTGGCGTTGGCGGGGATGGGGGTGGTGAAGGTGTAGGTGGCGGTCGTGCCGCTGACCGTGGCGGCGCGGGCGTCGCCGCGGATGAAGCCGGTGTACTCGGTGGTGGGCCCGCCCAGCAGGAAGTTGCAAACGTTCAACGTGGACGGCGGCACGAAGCTGCCGTCGTCCAGGTTGAAGGTGCGGAAACGGACGGTAATCCGCTCCCCCGGCGCGGCGTTGGTGACATCGAGGATCTCCATGCCCAGGCCCCGCAGTTGCTTGGACTTGGTGGGAATGACGTGGGCCCCCTTGATGGAGGCGTCGAACTCGAACTCGCCCTCAGGGATATGGCACGAGGCGCAGGCGCTGTCGTCGGTCTGTGCCAGGTGGCCGACGCCAGCGGCGAAGTCGATGTCGTCATGGCACGAGCCGCACGCCTGCCGGCTGGGGTTGGTGTACCAGATGTGCCCCTCTTTGGCGGTGGGCTTGTGGCAGGTGGTGCAGTTGCGCACATCCTGGGGGTAGGTGACGTGGGAGTAATCGTGGACCGACTGGCCGAATCCGATAATGGTATAGCCCTTGCTGAGGAAGGGACCATAGTGGATCTTGTGGGTCATCTCCCCCATCTGCACGCTGTTGCCGGTATCGGGGTCGACCGACTGGGTCTGGTTATGGCACAGCACGCAGAGCTTCACATCCCGTCGCTGGCCGCCGTGCAGCGCCAGCGGATCGTGACAGGAATTGCAGGTCGAGGTGGCTACCGCGTCCCACACGTCCCGCACGGGTTGTCCGTCGGGCCGGAAGTCCACCACGCGGTTGGCCACGTAGGTCTTCTCGATGATCGTCTGCAGGTTGCGAGCGCCGTAGATGCCCAGCGAGTGGGTCTTGGTGCCGTCGAAGTTGGCCGGCAGGGCGGTGCGGAACTTGTAGGTGTAGGTCCCCAGCTCGACGGTCGTCCAGGTGCCCCCCGAGTCGGCCGCCGCCTGCACCGCCGATCGTCCGGTGATGGGGCTCGTCTGCGTCCTGGTGGTGTAGGAGATGTAGTCCCGGTTGGGGGCGTCATACCAGGCCAGGACGAACGAAACCGAGCAGGCCCCCGGTGTCACCCGCCCCTCCCGGTCCAGGGGTTGACCCATGTCATCGGTGAGCTTCACCCGCACGAGCGGCCGGCGATCGGCCGGGATCTCCAGGCTCACCAGCTCGATGTTGTACCCGGGTCGGATGTAGGCGATCTGTGCTGCGGTGAGATACGCCTCCATCTGGTGCGCCGGGTATGTGACCGCCGGCGTCGGTCTCACCACCCGCCGCGCGGGTTGCGAGGAGGTATGCGCCGGCACCGTCGCCGCTGCCGCGGCAGTCAGCATCAGGACAGCTCCGCCAAGACCGATCATGACGTCCACTCCCCTTCTCGCAGCGGCCGGTGGTGCGGTCGCCGCGGTCCCCTTGTGAGAGAAAAGAGCTCGCTGTGGAACGAGGCGGCGGAGATCCCCGCGAGTGAGCGACCGCCGGGCGCGCGAGAAAGGCGCCTTCGTGTCGGTTGCCGTATCGTCGCGAATCCCACAAGCCCCCCCGAGCCGTTGGTAAACCCCTTGAAAGGACCCCTAACCCCTGTTCACGTCGTCAGGCTACAACAACGCGCCTGGGTTTGTCAAGTCTTTCTCACGGGGAGGAAGTCATGGTTTCTGACCGCCCCTTGGTCTAACGACTCGCAGGGACTTCTTCCACGATCACCACCGCGCGCAGCTCACCGAGGGCGAAGGCCTGCTTGACCGTGCCCTTGACTCGTAGCCTTTCCCCCTCGCGGGGAAGGGGACGCTCGGTGACCACTGTGATCTCGCCGCTGTCGTCCCGCAGGCGAAAGAACTTGACGAGGAGCAGGTTGGTGCGCCCCGTCACCTCGCCGGAGACGGTCACCGAGCGGCCGTCGTACGCCCCCGGGTTGGCGGTGATCCGGCCGATCTTGGTGGCAAACAACCCGCTGCAGGCGGCAGCGAGGAGCAGGGCGACGAGAACCGACATCCGAGGGGGCCGCAGAGTGTTCATCGTTCCTCCCGAATTTGCAGTTGCTGTTGTACCACGACCGCGGCGCCCAGGGGGCGAGGGGCAACGGTGCCAGCGCCCGCGACCGGCCGATGGGCAACTTACAATGGCTTCCATGAACGGCGCGACTTCCACCGGATCCGACGCCGGCTGCCAGGAGAGGAGCCAGTCCATGGACATGGATCGCCGCAACCGCATAGCCCAGTGGGCCTTCGATACCCGGGCGATTCTCGGACGTTTTCACCTGTGGCTGGATGACGTGGAGGAGCGCTGGCTTGCCGGTGGCATCCATCGCGCCGAACCGATGTCCTTCGCCGGCACCTCGCTGGAGGCGTCCTTCGTCATGACCGCCGCGGTGACGGCCCTGGGCACCCGTCTGTTCGGTCGTTTCGGCGAGGGAAAGGGGCTCGACAAGGCGGCCTTCAATCGCGTCAAGAAGGACGCCGACGCCGTATCCGCCTACGCCATGTCGGAGGCCCTCTGGTACCTGACCCGCGCCCTGCCGGAAAACCACGCCCTCATGGTGAGCCTGGGCGAGGGGCTGATGCCCAAGGTGGGGGAAACTCCGGAGATGGGGTCCAATCCCTTGCTGGGGTTCGGCCGGGTGTACGCCCGCCCCCAGGTGGCGCGCTTCCTCGATCGGCGGGTGCACCGCCTCATCAACGACCGCAGTTATACCTGGGACCGCTTCTGGGCCGAACTGCAGTCCCAGGGGATCACGGTGTGGGGAGCCGCCATCGACACCCTGGAAAACACCTCCCGCTTCGCCAAGGGGGACCCCACTGGCCCGATGGCGGTGCTGCACGTCTTTGACCAGCCGCTGAAGGTATCGCTGCCCTACGAGGGGTACATGGGCACCCTGGTGCTGCCTCGCCAGGTGGTGACGGCGGCGGCGGAGCGGTCGCTGCTGGTGGACTTCTTCACCCCCCGGGACAAGGTGCTGGAGGCGATCCTCTCCACGTACCCGGGGCTCGTCCCCGAGCGGGTGCACGTGTGGACGCTGGGCGGCAAGGCCCGGGCGTCGCGCATCGGTTCCCTGTGGGAGGAGTGGCGGCGTCTGGGCGTCCACGTGATCGAGGACGGCTGGCCCTTGCCCACCGGGTTGCCGGCGTTCACCGAGTCGGGCACCTACGCCCCGTCGTTCATGGTCGGGCCCTTCCCCGGCTCGGACGGTCAACGACACCTTTTCCTGGTGGACGGCTACGCCGCCTCCGCCGAGGCCATTCAGGCCGCCTCCCTGGACCCGGTGCTGGACACCGTCACCTCCATGGCGCTGTTCACCCCCAAGTTCGACGTCTCCTGGGAGCGGGAGCGGGAGATCATGCGTCTGGATCCTGAGGCGCCGGACTTCCCCGCACGACTGGCGGCCGCGATGGGGTGTGCGATGGGGGAGGAGCTGATCCGACAGTACGCCGACATCATCCGCCATGCCCGCGCCGCCAACGTGTGGTTCCCCAAGCGCACGGTCACCGTGGATGACTTTTTCCCCAAGAAGGAGTGGGACACCCTGGCGCTGGTGGGGTGCATGTTGCCCGATCCATACACCGGCTCCCCGGGGGTGGAGCAGGTAGCCGAGGGGGTCTTTCGTGTGACGACCCTGGCGGGCTCCCGCAAGGGTCTGCTGCAGGTGACGTTCACCTTGAGGCTGATGGAAACCCTGGAGGAGAGTCGTCTGGTCTTTTCGCCGCTTCTCGACCGCTTCTACGCCGGCCAGGACTACCGCACCCGTCCGGTGAAGATCTCCGACTCGGGGCGGATTCGCAACGAGCTGCAGACCTGGTGCTCCGAGGCCCTCGAGTACCTCCCCGACGACCGCATCCGGGTGCACTTCGAAAAGGTGGATGACGCCGTGCTGTCGCCCGACAAGAAGGCGTTCATCGCCGAGGTCCTGGCCTGGTACAAGGCCAATCACCCCATCTGGTTCCGCTGGCTGGAGCTGGAGTGATTACCCTCGCCCCTGGCAGTTCCAGCGGCTCCAGTCCTCCAGCTCCTCGTTGGTGGGGCAGGTGAGGGCCAGCAAGGTGGCCGCAACCACGAAGCCTGCCGCAGTCACGGCCACGAACCACCAGGGCACCAGCGAGCCCACCGCAAGGCGGTCGAGGAACTCTTCCGGGGTAGCCGGACCCACCGGATGGATGAACAGTTTCGTTACCCATACCGCGGTGATGAAATAGAAAAGAAGGAGATAGTTGCGTCGGAGGCGGGCGCGCATGCAGGTGAACGTCGACAGCAGATAGCGGGGGTGGCGCAAATCCTCGGCCAGCGCCGCTCGCCAGCCGGCCAGCTGCTCGGGTAGGTGCCCCTCGAGCAGCTCGGCGAAGTAGCCGCACTCCATGATGTAGGCGCGCCACTTGGAGTGGTGCAGGTGGCGATAGCGGCGCCCCTCCAGGAGGATGGAGATGCCCACCAGGCCCAGCCCCAGCAGGAGGGTGTAGTGGGGCACCTGGGGCGAGCCCAGGGTAAAGGTGGTCAGGCCCACCGACAGCAGGATCGCCCAGTTGGAGGTGACGTCGAGGCGCTGCCGCCAGACGGTGAGGCGGTGCATCTCCCCCCGGTAGAGGTGCACCATGGCGGTGTGGAAACCCTCGGAGGCGGAAGGGGAGGGTCGGGATGTTGGGGCAGAGGAGTCGGAACTCATCGGGTCTTCACGGTGCAAAGGGGGGGCGCCGTCACACCCGGCGCCCCGCCCGCTGCCACCCTCACGCCGCCCGGCGCAGCCGGGCGATACGCGCCTCCAGGGGCGGATGGGTGGCGAACAACATCCGCAGGCCTCCGCGGCGGGGGTTGGAGATCTTCAGGGTGGCCAGCGCCTCGCCCCGCTGGTCAACCCGGCCCATGGTGCGTTGCAGGGCTTCGAGGGCCGAGATCATGGCGTTGCGCCCGGCCAGGCGGGCCCCGCCGGCGTCGGCGCGGAACTCCCGCCAGCGGGAGAAGGCCGCCACCACCAGCGCACCCAGGATCGAGAGGATGATCTCCATGACGATGGTGACCAGGAACTGGATCATGTAGGAGGGACCCTCGTCGTCCCCGCGGCGGAACAGCTGCGCCACCGCAAAGCCGACGATGCGGGCAAAGAACATCACGAAGGCGTTGATCACCCCCTGCAACAGGGTCATGGTGACCATGTCGCCGTTGGCGATGTGGGCCACCTCGTGACCCAGGACCCCCTCCACCTGTTCCCGATCCATGGACTGCAGCAGGCCGGTGGACACCGCCACGAGCGCCCGGCTCTTCGTGGGACCGGTGGCGAAGGCGTTGACTTCAGGCGAGTTGTAAATGCCAACCTGGGGCATCCTGGGCAGCCCGGCGGCCTTCGCCAGGCCGTGCAC
The DNA here is from genome assembly GCA_039961755.1 of Acidobacteriota bacterium. Lineage (GTDB taxonomy): Bacteria > Acidobacteriota > Thermoanaerobaculia > Thermoanaerobaculales > Thermoanaerobaculaceae > CALEVZ01. The sequence continues at coordinate 9,980 of JABRVY010000218.1, forward strand.
GGTGTGCACCAGCTGCGCGAGCCTCGGATCGCGGACGTCGGGGGGGATGATCTGCACCCCCATGGACCAGCGCGCCACCACCCGGGAGAGGGCCAGAGAAATGAACGCCCCCCCCATCCCCCACACCAGACAGAAGATCATCAGGGCACGGTAGTCGATGCCCTGGGCCGTGAGGTACGGCCGCACCCCCAAAACAGCCAAGGTGATGGAGATGGTCACCAGGATGAGGATGTTCACCGTGACGAACAGCAGGACTCGCTTCGCTACAGCCATGCTCACCTCCTCCGACCACCATCCGGTCGGCGGCACGATTCTATAGTGCCCGGCAGAATGGGGGCCGGGCCTTCACCGTTGGTAACATCGCCCGACAACCGCGATTCCAGCCTCCCCTCGCCAGCGGTCGCGCGGGGGGGATCAGGCGGCGGGGGAGGGGAAGTGACATGGATCCGGAACGCATACTCG